>CAKZKB010000158.1 GCA_937121005.1 uncultured cyanobacterium
GGATTAAGAGCTTATGGCGATCGCCCTAGTCAACGAGGGCAGAATGTTTCAATCGATCGTCGGATTGCTCAGTGGCGGCTATCGGTTGAGTCATCAGAACCTCAAAACCCTGCTGTGGGAACTGTGGGGCATTCGTATCAGTGTGGCCAGTCTCAACCGTCTTCGCCAAACCCTGAGCCAGAAGGTGTTACCCGCCGTAGCCGAAGCCCGAGCCTACGTGCAAGCAGCCCCAGTGACTCATGCAGATGAAACGGGTTGGAAACAACACGACGGCGATGGCTCCAACCCCGAACAAAAATCCGCTTGGCTGTGGGTGGCCGCTTGTGAGTTCGTCACGGTCTATCAACTGACTCTCAGCCGCTCGGGAAATAGTGCCCGTCAATTGCTCGGCGCGGAGTCTTCGGGCATTGTGGTTAGCGACCGCTATGGAGCCTACAACTGGCTAGAGTTAGAGCATCGACAAATCTGTTGGGCGCACCTGAAACGAGATTTTGTGCGAATGTCGGAGCGCTCGGGAGCTTCCGGCGAAATTGGTCGCGCCTTGCTGCAACAGACGAGAAAGTTGTTTCGTTGGTGGCATCGCGTTCGAGATGGAACCCTGTCGAGAGAGTTGTTTGAAAAAGCCATAGGGTTCGTGCGTTCGACGGTCAAACGCCTTCTCGAAGAGGCGGTAGATTTGTGCGACTCGCTTCAGGAAAAAACCCCTTTGGGGAAAACGGCACGCACTTGTGCCCAAATTCTCAAGGTGGAACCGGCGTTGTGGACGTTTGTAGAGCATCTGGAAGTGGAACCGACCAATAATACGGCTGAGCGTGCTTTGCGAACGGCGGTGATTTGGCGGCGGTTGAGTTTCGGGTCTCAATCGGCGGCGGGGAGTGAGTTTGTGGCCCGGTTGTTAACGGTTGTTACTTCTCTACGGGCTCAGGGACGCTCCGTTCTCGATTTTCTCGTTGAGGCTTTGCGCGATCGCCAGCCTTCTCTTCTCCCTTTACCCCCTGAATAGTTACAACAATTTATGATGGATTTGATGTGTACGGGAGATGGAGGGATACCGATATGGATGAGAATTGGAGACGGTAACGAATCTGATGGAGAACAATTTGTGAAAGCGATGAAAGAGTTCAAATCTCAGTTTAACTGCGATAGTTTAATCGTCATGGATGCCGCTTTCTACAGTCAAGAAAATATTAAAGAAGTGGGAGAAATGAAGTGGTTGAGTCGAGTACCATTAACTCTTAAGGCGGCGAAGAAGCTAGTCAGGGAAACGGATTCAGCCGATTTAACCTCCAGTCAAAACCCTGGATATCGCTATAAAGAGGTGAAGTCAATTTATGGAGGAATAGAGCAACGCTGGCTCTTAGTAGAAAGTCAAGAACGACGAGATGCGGACTTGAAAAAAACTCGAAAAGAACATCAAAAAGAAAAAGATGGAATGCCAGAAAAAAGCGAATTGAGTGTTTGCAACTGCAAGAAGAATTGAGGCTCGATCGCCTCGAGTGGCGATGCGGGTGCAGTTACAAGTTCGGGGGCTAGAAGTGATGAAATTCGGACAACTTTTTCGCTCGAGTGGCTGCAGGAACGATCGCGGTTCCATATTCGCAACCGGAAATCGCTCCTTAATCGTCGATGCCAGCCGACTTAAAGACAACGAGCGACTGGAGTTCAAGTACGATGGCAGAGGAAACATCATCGCCGTTGAGAAAAAAATCCTTTCGGCGATCGCCGGGCCGCGAGAAGCGCAGGCAGTAACAGTCATTCAGCCCGGAGGTTGCGGACAAGTGTTCTTTCAAGGAACCTATTGGCGAGCTAAGTGCGATGTTAGCACCCGCATTGAAGTCGGTCAAACCGTTTGGGTGAAAGCGCGACAAGACTTAATGCTTTGGGTCGTGCCAACGGAGCCATAAATGCGTAAATTGTAACCAGGCTGTCACCGTTCGGATATTCTGTGCAAATACTTGTCAATGGCATTGTTACTGGGTTAACGGTAAGCGTACTGGCGGTTGCCTTCGCGATCGTCTACTTGCCCGCTAGAGTGTTCCACGTCGCCCTGGGGGGTATTTACGCCGCCGTCCCCTTTGTCGCTTGGGCGATTTTAAGGGCAGGGTGGCCGAGTGGAATCGCCTTCGCGATCGCCCTCGGTGCAGGTGTTATCATTTCTCTCGCCTGCGAAGCCGTCAACCACGCCCCGCTAGAGAAGAAAGGCGGCGCGTCTGGGGCGCATTTGGTGTCGTCTTTAGGCATTTACATCGCCATTGTCCAGGTTGTGGCCTTGATTTGGGGGAACGAAACCAAAGTCCTGCGAACGGGTTTGGATGCGGTTAACCGGATTGGAAATGTTATCGTCACCCAAGCCCAAGCGATCGCGGCGGGTGTATCCTTAGCGATCCTGGTGGCATTTTACGCCGGACTGCATTTTAGCCAATTGGGGTTGCAGTTGCGGGCGCTAGCGGACAATCCCAAAGAATTTGCCCTGCGCGGTTACAACGTCCGTCGCCTGCGATTGTTTGCCTTTGGCATTTCGGGATTCTTAGGTGGGGTGAGTTCTTTGTTAGTTGCTTACGATATTGGCTTCGATCCTAACGGCGGACTGGCGGCAGTTTTGCTGGCAGTGGTGGCGACGATCGTCGGCGGTCGGCTATCATTTTGGGGGCCGATCGTCGGGGGAGTTTTAATTGGCATCGTGCGATCGCAGGTGGTGTGGTATCTATCAGCACGCTGGCAAGCGGCAGTCACGTTCTTAATTTTAGCAGTCTTTTTGTTCGTGCGTCCCAACGGTATTTTGGGGACGAAGGCGAGACTGGAAGCGGAAGAAAGCTAAAGTCAATGCTGAGGTTAACAACGAGGGATTATGAACTACTTATTTCATCTGCTGATTTATCTGAATATCTACGCGATCGTCGCCATGAGCCTGAATTTGATTTCTGGTTACTGCGGCTTGCTAACCTTAGCTCATGCGGGTTACTTTGCTGTCGGTGGCTACGCTTACGCCCTAGCAACGGTTAAGTTAGGCTGGAGTTTTATTCCGGCGGTGTTGTTAGGAATTGGAATGTCATCGCTGCTAAGTTTAGCGGTTTCAATTCCGGCGTGGCGGTTTCGCGGTAACTTTTTTGTGATGATGTCTTTGGCAGTGCAGTCGCTCCTATTTAGCTTGCTGCACAACTGGTCGAGTCCGGGGGCAGAATTGGGAACTTGGAGGAATTTAACTAACGGGCCGTTTGGAATTGCAGGGATTTCTAAACCTGTTTTGTTTGGGATGAAATTTCAGGCGATCGCCAGTATTGCCCTGATATCTTTAGCGATCGCGCTTGTCTGTGCTGGCATCTGCTGGTTGTTGCTTTCTTCCCCTTGGGGACGATTGTTGAAAGCCCTACGAGATGATGAATTAGCAGCGCGGGGATTGGGGAAAAACACGCGATTTATAAAGGTGCAGGTATTGGCGATCGCCTGCGGAATGGTGGCCGTTGCCGGAGCGCTTTACGCCGCTTACGTGGGTTATATCGACCCAAATGCGGCGAGTTTGGACGAGTCGGTGCTGTTTTTATGTATGGCGATCGTCGGCGGTGTGGGCAATTTTCGCGGGCCGTTGGTAGGGGCGATCGTCTTGTTAGCGATTCCCGAAATTTTGCGCTTCGTTGATATCCCCGATGCCATGGCGGCTAATTTGCGGTTGATGGCTTACGGCGTGCTGTTGGTGGTGATGATGCACGTCCGCCCGCAGGGGTTAGCGGGAGACTATCGAATCGAGTAAAATGAAACAGGAGGATTCGCACAGTGACAGGAACTATTGCTGTAACCAAACGGATTAAAACGCTTAACGATTTGCAAGCTCAATTGGGTTTGCAACAAACGGATGACGATCGCTTTTTTATCGAGTGGTTTGAGGATTTAGCCGAACTTGAGGATTGGGAACGATCGGGCCTCGATCGTTTGCGATCGCGCTATCTTTACCATCGCGGCGATGGGGCACTATTAGAAGGAACGGTTAACTTTGTAGTGGTGTCGCCGTTGTTAGAATTAGCCGGATTTCTCGACCCGCCGTTTAAATTGCGATCGCCCGAGACAGTGGCCATTGAAATTGAAGATCCAGAAGAAACGATTACAGGGGCGATCGATGTGTTGTTGGTGCGAGAACGATTGTGGATTTTGGTGTTAGAATCGAAACGAACCAGCATTCCCGTCACCGCTGCCTTGCCGCAAGTTCTCGCTTACATGATGGCTGCACCGGAAGGAAACGATCCGATTTTTGGACTGGTAACTAATGGGGATACATTTGTATTTCTCAAGGTCGATCGTCGCGGAACACCGCAGTACGACATTTCCGAAAGTTTTACGTTGCTTCCCCGCCGCAACAAGTTTGGTGAGGTGTTGCGGGTGTTGAAGCGGTTGGGACGAGAGGCGATCGCTTAGGTTGAGACAAGGTTACAAGAGAGGAGGCGATCGTTAGTAGCGAACAAGTTGGCAAACGACCGAAGTGCAAGCAATTAGCGAACCACCTCAGTTGTAACCAGGTTACAAGGGTAAAGGGGACGAAAGGCTGGCTATGACAGGGACAGAGCGAAAACGGTTGGAGGAGCAAAGAACTTGAAACGCAGTCAGAACAGTAACGACTCACCAGTTACTCATAACGTTATGGGTAAAATTCATCTCTCGCATCGCAGCAGTCGTAAGGAGCTATAGTGGTGACGAAGGTTCTAGAACAGCAGGAGGATTGGCAGTTGACCGAGGTTCGCCCCGTCGAGAGTGCAGTGCAGTTGCGCGTTACCGAACTGTCTAAAGCCTTTGGCGGACAGCAGGTTCTCGATCGCCTTTCCGTCGAACTCCATCGCGGGGAAGTGGTGCTGCTGCGTGGAGCCAACGGTTCTGGGAAAACGACACTGCTGAATATTTTGACAGGGAACTTGGAACCGGATACAGGGACGATCGCCCTCTCGGTGGGAGGGAAAACGGCGACATTTCGCTTTCCGCGTCGGGGTTGGCAGGCGATTGACCTGTGGAACTTCGTCCCAGAACGCTTGGCAGGGTTGGGTGTCGGCCGCACTTGGCAGGACATTCGCCTGTTTGAAACCCAAGATCTGACCGATAACATTGCTGTGGCCGCACCGGGACAAACGGGTGAAACTCCTATCGGGGCGCTGTTTCGCCGTTCGCGAGTCGCCCAGCAAGAACGGGAAATCCGTCAGGAGGCGCGATCGATTCTGGCCCAATTGGGGTTAGAAGGAAGAGAAACCTCGTCAGGCGATCGCGTTTCCTTGGGACAGTCGAAGCGAGTGGCGATCGCTCGTGCAGTGCGGGCGGGGGCCAAGATCTTATTCCTGGACGAACCCCTAGCAGGATTGGATGCGCCGGGAATTGAGGACGTAATGCAACTGCTGGCTCGTTTGGCGCGTCAGGAGGGGGTGACGCTGGTCATTGTCGAGCACGTTTTTAACATTCCCCGGATTTTGCAGTTGGCGACGACGGTATGGACGCTGGCAGATGGCAAGTTGGCGATCGAACCTGTAGAAGCAGCGCGATCGACGACTGTAGTAGCAGAAACGGGGATGGGGGCTTGGTTAGAGGAGATTGCGGGCCAGGAAGGGAGGATTGAGGAGCGATCGCTACCGGGGGGTGCGGTACTCTCTTCCGTGCAGCTACCGGGTGTAGAATCGAACCCCGTCGTTCTCGAGGTGGAGGATTTGGTTGTCTATCGGGGTCGGCGGTTAGTCGTTGGCGCACTCGGCGACAGTGGTGAGGTGAAGGGGTTGTCGTTTGCCTTGCGGCGCGGGGAGTTGGCGGTGTTGCAGGCTCCCAACGGTTGGGGAAAAACGACGCTGCTAGAGGCGATCGCGGGAGTGTTGCCCGGATTTCGGGGTCGGATCCGGCTGCAAGGTCGGGCGATCGAGGGGTTGCCCGTTTGGGAGCGGGTGCGCCTGGGTTTGTCGGTGTTGCAAGCGCGGGATAATGCCTTTCCCACGTTGACGGTGCGCGAGGTACTGCATCTTGCCAAAGTTGCGTCTGTACCCCATAATATAAAGCGTCTGCTCGCCCGATCGATGTCGGAACTGAGCGGCGGCGAAAAGCAAAAAGTCGCGATCGCCTGCTGTCTGGATGGAATGCCATTTACGGTAGGGGTATTGGACGAACCGCTTTCCGCGTTGGATCCCGAAGCGGTCAACCACGTCAAAACCCGACTGGCTGCCTGCGTGCGAGAGCGCCCAGTGGGTTTGTTGGTCGTCGTTCCGAGCTTTCTCGATACTGTTTGAATCTTTAAGGAGTGAAATGTTAGCGAGTTCTCAAGTGACTGCCTTGCCATCGAGCCGCCGAGATGCGATCGTCGATCGCTACAATCAAGTCAAGGACGGTATTAAAATCGACTATCGAGAAGCCTACTCGGAAATTTTGGGGCTGAAAATTGTCGCCGATCCGTTTACGGCAACAGAGAGCGATCGCGTTTTCGGTCTAGTCAGAGAAGAACACATGGGAACGTTGCTATCTTGGGAAACGGCAGTAGAAGAGGTATTGAGACAGTTTCCCCATGGCAAAATTGTCGATGCTGGTTTGGGGTCTGGAGTTTTAAGCATTTGGGCGGCTAAAAAGTCACAAGAGATTTACGGAGAACAAACATCGAACCGAGTTATTGGCTTTGATATTAACGAGAAAGCCATTCGTTACGCTCGCGCCAATGCACTTATCAACAACGTCGAGAATTTGTTCGAGTTTCGCCATCAATCTTACGACGAAAGCGCTTTACCGGAAGAGTCGGTTGTCCTTGCCTTACTCAATCCCCCTTATCAGTTAGTTCCGCCGGGATTTAAAGCCCCTATTCATGGATACGGTGGATTTGACGGCTTGGAAGTAGTACGATTGGCGGCTCGGAGTGCTGCTCGCCATGTTTGTCCTGGAGGTGCAATTTGCATGGGAACCAAAGCGATCGGCGATCGGGAGCGATCGTTAATTGAAAAAGAGTTTAGAGATGGCAGTTTGGTTGGCGATCCTTCTGCATTTAGTATGGAAATTTTCAATATTTTAGAGCCGATGGAAACGAAATACTGGGTAGACTATATATACCAAAAGCAATGCCCTGACCACTCAAAAACCTTGTCATCTATGGGGAATTTGATACATTTTATATCCGTCACTATCTTTAAAGATGGAGGACAAGGAAATATCCGCAAACTGGAAACGAGCTTAGATCTAGAAGGGTATGGCTGGACTGACCATTTAGAAGCACATCGCTTAATAACTAATGTTGTCGATTGATAATGACAAATAGAATATATCAAGTAAGTTGACAATTGCTTCAATCGAAGGAGATTTTAAGTAAAATGAAGGCGAAAAACTTAAAGACTGTGTTTGGCACTCTTGCTCTAACCATTGCTATCGCAACTGGGTTATCGTCCTGCCCTTCTGTGGATAATGGAACCATTGATAATGGTGATACCGAGGAAGTGGTAAGTATTGATGCCAACCTACCCATGACTGGGGATTTGGCGTTATGGGGATCGTCTATCCGCGACGGGGCAACAATGGCACTAGAAGAATTGGAAGCCTCCGATCCTGATAGCGTACAGCTTCAGTTCGATTGGCAAGATAACGCCGGAAGTCCTCAAAACGCGGTGAGCATTTTCCAACAACAGTTTCTCGATGCTCCCGATCTTTATGTTTCTGGTCTTAAACCTGCAACGATGGCAATTAAAGACCAGATCGACGAAAGGGGAACGCCACACTTCCTTTGGATCTTTGATATCGGGATCAATGAAGATTCTAACAATAACTTCCGCACCCTGGTCAACTACAAAATTGAAGCGGCTCAATATCTGAAATACGCAGAAGAACGTCAGGCAAAGCGAGTTGCGATTGTCTATATACTTTTGCCTCACGCCGAGGAGCAATTTCAGGATCTCGTGATTCCTGGGCTTCAGGAAATGGGAGTTGAGGAAATTTTTACGGAAACTTACGAACTGGGAGTCCAAAACTATAGGGATATCGCCGTTAAAGTTCAAGAGTTCGATCCCGATCTGATTATTCTCAACGGTTTCCAGAATACGTTAGTCGGCTTGATTCGGGCGTTGCGATCGCTGGAATTGATTGAAGATGGCAATACCATCGGCACTTACGACACCATCGACGCAGCGAAAATCCTCTCGGCCGAGGAAATGGAAGGGATTCGGGCCATCGCACCGTTGTTTGAAACTCGCCCGGATCGGGAGAACGTCGCTTCTTGGAAAGAGCGATTCCGGGAACGGTACGATCGCGAGCCTATTTATATTGAAGCCTTTGCTTACGATATGGTGGGAATGATTTACGACGCGGCAACACGCTTGGAACTTCCGGCCACGTCCGAGGAGTGGATCGCGGCCCTCCGAGAAACAAACATCGAATGCGTGACGGGCAACTCGTCTTGTTACTTTGATGAGGATGGGGATTTGGTTACACCTATTGAGATCGGTGTATTCCAAGATGGCAAGTTGGTTCCAGACTCTGACGAAGCAGATGCAGCAGATGTAGTGGAGTAACAATTGTTGCTTGTCACAAGCGTTTTAAATCTCACGTACTCCCCCTACTAGCCCCTACACAATGCTTGCATCAAGAATTGATGACAATACAAGACGCTAGCTGGGGGTAAGTGTAAAGTTATGTCTGCATAATTTACGAATTGTAAAGTCATCCTTGCTTCCACTTGATAACCTAGTTACACTTGTAACTGGGTTACAGTGACTCGCAAGCGCACTCAAGCTCAAGGAGACTCTCATGACAGAAATTATATCTTACGAGCTTCCTAACGAATTTGCTTTGGAAGGTATTTTTGATTTTGATATTTTCTATTCGTGGGGAAGAGCCATAAAATATTTCCAAGAAAATAATGCAATTTCTCTCAAGTTTAACGGAATTGATGGTTTATTGATTTCCCCGGATCCATACTTAGTTTGCTCTAACGAGGAATTAGAATCAGACGATCGCAGAACGCCTACTCAGGTTCAGATCGTTGATGGAAGAAAGTCGATTCACCAAGTGGACTGTAATCTTATCGAAACTTTAGAGTCTCAAGGATTTAACTTTTCTGTGAGGCTCGAACAACTTAAAAAGCAATTAGAAAAATTACTTATATTCACAGATTTGTATGGATTTAAGGTCGCTTTCGTAGAATTTGCTGTTTTTGAACCACTCGATCGCAGTGGTAATAGTTTTTATTCAATCTTATTTGCAAGTAATAGTAGTATCGTGCGTAGCTACATACAGCAAATAGAAGCTAATGTTAATCAATATCGTATGCCCATTATCTCAAATCCAGATTTTTATCTTTCGCCAATATTTTATTTAAAATCGGACAGCTTTTCATCAAAAGTCCAGAAACTGACTTCCGAAGAAGTGGCCTTTTCTGTGACTTCCTACGAAGATTTGCCATCTTCAGTAAGGTCAAGAGAAGTTGATTTTGCAAACATTAAAGGTCACTTAACTTGTACAGTAGAAAATATAATAAAAAATTCTTTCAAAGAAGCTAGCACTAGCAGCCGTAAAGAAAACCTCATCAGTATAGATTCATCTATACTTCTGCCAATTTTGCGTCCTGCTGGCTCTTTCAAGAAAACAGGTGAGAAGATATCAACCTCACTAGAAAGATACAGAGGGGGTGGATTACTGATTTATGGACAGAGGCCACAGTCTTTTAAAGTAGATGAGTTTTCTTTGCGCCTGAGAGCAGAACTCATCAAAGCTGTCATGTACAAAAGCTACACTCAAGTGGATGTGGAAGTCGAGCAAGCGCATCAGAGGGGAAGAGCGGCCGTTTTGCATTCCATTCCCCATGCGTTTACAGCCTCAATTGAATATCTGCTCGAGTATCAAAGGACGCATCCAGATTTCCAAATCCCTTCTAACCTGTATTCGGTGGCGTTCGAGACGGCCTTGTTTTCCCGGCGCGAGGAAAATATCTATAAATCGATGGTACGCTTGCAAACGGTCGAACGAACGCTTCAGGAGGAAGGACTGTGCGATCGCTTCGTGCAGGAACTTGTCGGCAAGGGTAAAATTGCTCGCTCCCTCGCAGAGGCCCGACTGAACAGCGATCCCGAACCGATTTTTTCATTTTTTCTTAACAAACCGGAAGTGAAAGTGAGCGGACAAATTCCATTCAATCGCCTAGAATTGACGAAACCGATTCAAATTCCAGTGCTGGTGATGCTGTTCATCATCTTTCTCAAAGAGGCGATCGAGCATACGGAGCGCTATATTCGCGATGTTCGTCCGCAAGAGGACGATCGCAAACAAATCCAAGTCACATTGGAAGACGGCGAAGTGACGATCGCCAATCCCAAACAAGGGTTAATGTCCTTAACCCGAGAGAGCAAACAAGCGGCCTCGGTTGACTTGTTCGCACCCTATCTGGAAAAATGGACAGTAGAAGAACCCAAGATTGAAGAAGGTTGGTGGATTCGCCGACTCGTGAAAACCGTCAGGTAACAGGAGGCACAAAAGCGATGCAATGCGGACAAGCTCCCGGACAAGCTCTAGATGATATTCGCTGGCTTGTTGAAGACGCGGACAAACCCCTGCGGCTAGTTTGGATCGACGATGTGTTCTTTCCGCCAGAGTCTTTTCGTCCGACTGCCATGGATCCAGCGATCGGCCATCGAGCAATTGAGGCCGTATTGCAGTTGAACGATATTCCCCCCGATTTACCCAGTCAGTTCCAGTGGTTGCTCGCCATTCGCCAACTGTGTATCAATCTTAATATCGCTTTTGCAGTCACTAACTTTCGGTACTGTGAAGATCCCCAAAACTTCGAGCAGTTGGATGGCGATCGGACTCTGTTTCTCGTCGATATTCAAAACCGTTGTGTTGAAGACGATCCAGAATGGTACGGATACCAATTTGTATCGAGTTTGCAACTTTCCTTAGAAAGCATAAAATTTCACACTCGTTATTGCGATCTCGATGGAGCGCAACGGAAGTTTCCCAACCTGCATATTAACCGCGATTCTTACATTCAACCCTCTGTAGATACGAGTCAGTTAGAGCAGTGGATCGACTCTTGTCTCTTGCATCCCGATCCAGTGATTTGCAATGCGGTACGCTTTTATAGCTTACCTTGGAAAGATAACTGGTCGAGAAAGTGGGAACACGACGATCTCCAAGATCGTAACAGCATTCAATTACAAGAACTCAGTCGATGGCTCGATCTTCCTATTGAAGACGTAGCCGCCAGAGATGGCGAAGCGGCTAAATGTCTGCTACTGTGGGATGGTTCCCGTCGCATTCGCGGTACTTGGACAGGGAGAAATCCTCACCGCGAAGGACGAGCAATGAGCGGTAAAGTATTGAAAGCCGTACTGAAAAAGCTGCAAATCGAGCTCGCCAATGCTAATGAAATTAGCGACGAAGAGTGGTTCTGTTTCCCCAGTACGCCTTGCTTTCCATTTCTCGTCAGTATCCGCAGCCTCCTGTGGATGATGGAACGAGAAGGGAAATCACCGCGAGGGATTTATTTTATCAAAAAGAGCCCCGATCCTGACATTTATTTATTTAGCTTGGAACTGCTCGATCGCTATAATGAAAACGAACTCGATCCCTGGGGATTGGCGACCAAGTTTTATAAGCAAATCGATCTGAGGTCGGCGGTGTCAAAGCTGCTAGCAGACTACGATAAATCTGCCAATGCTGCAACCTTAGTCAACGGCTTGCGGGGTTTAATTTCAAAGGAGAACACGACTAGCTTATATTTGCGAGATCTCAGCCATAGCAAAACCATCGGTCTCAATCCCCGGTTTTGGCAAACAACGACCTACTATCTCGATTTGTTCCGCGAGATGAGCGACATTCCTTTAGTCGCGTTGGGTTTCGGCCCTCACTACGTTCACATTAAATGGACAGCAGCTTCTCCGCCATGGTAAATCAAAATGCGATCGGCGTTTACGATAAAGGTGGCGGCCAGTTTCTTAGCCAAGTGGAAGCTGCCGCCGAGAAATTGTCGCAACCCGTAACGGTTTATAAAAAATATAAGCCTAAAGAAGCCGTTGATGCCCTCGCTCAACATCCGATCGCGATCGCCCATATTTTCAATGAAGACTGGCCGAAATTGTGCGATCGCTCCCAGCCCGGACAAATTCGAGTGCGCGTGTCGAACGGGAACTTCTCCGAACCGCCCAAAGAGGAAAACGGAGTTTATATTTTACATATCGTGCGCCCAGTTAGCAAACTGACGGTAGAAGATTGGCAAGCCATTCTATCGGGAATTGTCGATCGCGACACGGTGAGAGCGTTAGTTCGCGGCGAAAACCCAAACGGACTGAGACCATTTTTCGGCCAAACGATACCCGAAATTGTCAGTGCGCTCGCCCTTTTGTGCCAAGCCTATCTCGCCGTATTTTCAGAATGCGAAAATCCCGAAGATCTCACCTTGCCAGCAGAGCGCTCTATTCGAGAAAACTTACCCCAAAAACAGCAGCTTGTCTGTCAAACCAAATGGTGGCTCGAACCGTTTCATCTCTGGGACGATCGCCTCAATCGAGTCGATGGCGATCGCTGGTTTCAGTGGCAACAAGCTCTCCAACAAGAATGGCGATCGTCCGATTCTTTGCCAGAAGAATTGCTACAAACGCTGCGAGAGAAACCCTCCATCGACTCTCCAGATCTGGTGCGTCGTGCCTATTCCGCGATCGCCGATCGCCTATCCCAAGTGTAAAAAGACGATCGCGTTTCTCAGTTACAGCTACACCCCGAAGGTTTTCCCAGGGCGATCGCTCCCAACTCCCGATATCGAGTACGATTTTGGTTGTTCGTGTTTGTAACCCGGTTGCAAGGGCGATTGTTCCCAACCCACGCCGATACTTGTTTTTGCCCCAAGTTCGCCGATCGCCGCTTCTTCTTGAAACCCAGTCAAAAGGGAAGTCAAATGTGATGGCGATCGATCGATGTCCCCACAATCTAATTCTGTTTCATCCGACTATCCCGCGAACCAGGGGACGATCGGCTTCGATTACCTGCCTGCCTTGTCGATCCTGTGTCAAGGATATTTGGCTGCCGTCAGCCAGACGGAACCCGGAGACGAACGACGACAGCACGTTTGCCAACCGACTTGGTGGAGTGCGATCGTCGATGAGGCGGGGTTCGCCCAACTGCGGCGGGAGTGGGGCAAGGAAACTGCCGGATGGGAGTCGGTGGCGGCGCTACTCGATCGCATTCGAGAACAGCAACCCATCGACAGCGTGGAGACGGTGGCGGCGGCGTACCGCGCCATTGCCGATCGTCTGAGCGCGTAAATTTTTGTAACGATTTGGGGTGCGTTCCGTAAAAACGGACATCGATCGCAGATAGATAAATAGAAGCGAACGAAATCCCCTACGCGATCGTATTGTTTCAGTTGGGAAGGTTAACCTTGTTCGACCCCGTTACCGCTTTTTGGAATCGAGTTTGGCGATCCGTCACCGAGGGATTCTCAGCGCGATCGCACCAACCCGCGATCGAGGAGGAAGCCACGTCTACAATAGAGGCGATCGTTGCCATTAAGGGAAACCCTGTCACCCTAGCGGCATCTAGAGTGCTGTCAACGCTGTTGGGAGTCAGAGAGATTTGGCTCGATCCCGAAGCAATACGCCAAACCTCAAATCTGCCTCGGCAGTCAGTTCTCGTTTTAGCTGAAAATCAAATTTATCGGGGTCTTGCTGCATTGCGCCTCAATGGGTTTGAGGGAGCCGTTCTCGTTTTATCTTATAACGAGCCGGAAGTTGTAGAAGACCGTTATCCCATCTTAACTTATGGAGAAAATTCTCACTTCGTTTGTACGTTCCCCTGGCAGCTATCAGAATTATTAGCCAATTCAACAAAGTCGATTCCTATTGACGTAGAAGATAACCTATACGATCTTCGGCAGCGATTAAAAGCACCTGTCCATAAATTAGAGCAAGAAATCATTACCCCCTTGAAAAATCTTCAAGAAAATGGCAGCAATATAGAACGAGAGTTAGTCGAAATTCGAGACAAATTTACAGGCTGGATGCAAAAATATACTCCTGATTTTGCTCACAATCAATTATTCACTGAAAATGGGACAACTGTCAACACATACCAAAAATTTGTTCGATCGATTAACTCTATGATTCAATCAAAACTAATAGAAGAGGAAAATATGAAGATCGTTTTCAAAATTTTGGAGGAATGGAAAGCTCATGTATTGATAACTGGGGAAGGATTTGAATCGTTCTCAGAACAAAACTAACCTAAATAAATGCTTAAAACAATGAGGGTTTTCAGATTCTATCTAGCAACGGAGGTGTTATTATGCTGAAAAAATCAATAACGGTTCGTTTAGTCGGAGGCGCTATTGGCGCTACTATATCGGGACTAGCAGGTTTAGGTTTTGGCGCAAACAATACAGGTTCATTAATTCTCGCAGCAATCGGCTGTGCCTTTGGAGGGACAGTGCCTATCCTTTTAGAAGGATTTTGTACAAAGTTATTCTCAACTAAAGCTCCAAATGTTTTAATTTTGGAAGACGAGCTTGGCTGGCTACAAAGACATGAGAATAGCTTAGATCCGTATGGCTTCAATTACTACCTCACTCAGGATGCCAGAGACGCAATTGATGAAGCTATTAAACGTCCTGAAATTCAGTTTGGATTGATCGATCAAATCTTGTATGTTCCCAACTCTAAACCTCAAAAGCGACAAAACAAGCAAGGTTTAGGTGTCATTCGGGCGATTCACGAAAAGAAGCCTGATATGAAATTTATAGTAGTTACAGATCTTATGACCAAAAAAAGCAAAGGCAAAGATATCAACTACATTCGCGAACGAGCAAAACTTAAAATACCTGGAGTCATTGTGGATATTGTTGATAAAAAGGAAATTGAAGACGACCCCGATGGAGCTTATGATGCAATTGTGCAACAAATGAAACTACATATTTCTCAGTAAGAATGCAGCCAGAATCGATCTTAATAGTTTCAGGAAGTCCAGCAACGGCTGCAACGGCAGCCGTTTTATCCGTGCTGCTCGATATTCCCCAACAAGCGATCGCGCCAGAGTCGATTTCCAAATCTCTCAAACTTCCCCGACGATCGCTCCTCATTCTAACCGAAACTCAACTCAACCATCTCGCCGCCTTGCGATCGTCCAAATTTGCCGGAGCCGTCCTCGTTCTATGCTACACTCCTTTTAATACAGTGAAAGCCAAACACCGAATTTTGCGGTGGGGAAAAGGATCCCACGATGGCTGCGATTTTCCTTGGCAACTGACCGATATTTTAACCAAAGCTGCGGCGCTCGTGCCAATGGAACCAGAAAATTTAAAGATGCTGAGAAACGAACTAAAAGCACCCGTTCGCTGGTTTCAGCAGCGCCTTCAACCGCGACTGCGGCGAATGCAGCAAGCTAAAGGAAACTGCGATCGCGATCTCGAAGCGATCGTCGAACTCACCGCACAACTGCGAGACAAAACTCCCGTCACCTTTCATGCAATTGTCGAAATTGACGGCGATCGCGCTCAACTTCAGCAACACCTCAACACCGCGATCGCGCAGTTGAGTCAAAATGGAACTCGAGACAGCACCGCGATCGATAAATTAGCAAAAACTTTCGAGACGTGGCGCGATCTCGTTTCGGCAACGGGAGAAAGTTCGATCTAGCTTTGCAAGTAAAATTGCTTTGAACAAATAGGAGGTTAACCCTTATGACTCAAACCAGTATTCTTATTCTCGATGACGACGAAAAGTGGTTAGCGTTGCACGAACGGCGACTTACTCAAGCTGATTTGTCTTATTTTGCAACCCAAGAAGCAGGAAAAGCGATCGACTGGGGAAAGTCTAAGGAAGCCATTAAATTTGCTTTAATTGACGAGATTTTATACGTTCCCCCCATTCCTCTCAATGAAGAAGAAGGCGAACTGCAACGCTGGCAAGGATCGGGGGTAATTCGAGAGATTACAAATCTGCGATCGGATATTCAATTTATTGTGGTCACTTCCGCACCGCAAAAACGAAGCGACGGCGATAATTTGCTCTTCAGTAAAGAAACAGCAAAACTGCGACGACAGCGAGGCGTTATCGATGTCGTTCACAAGCATAACATCGATATGGATCCCGATGCTGAATACGAATGGATTCTCGAACTAATAGAGCGATCGTCCTCTCCTTCTACGTCGGATAATATTAAACCTCGCGTTCTCGTTGGGTTAGGATTTGATAAAGAAACATTCGCTGCTATGCAAGAACAGACGGGACGGAAAAAGTCGTCTCGGTTGCCACTCTCTGTTATGTTTAAATCCTATGAGGTGTATGATGTGAGTGGTAAAATTAAGACAATCGGTAATTTATTGCAACGAGCAACCGAAAAGCGCATCTTTATCGAAGCACCGGGGTCGAAAAAACTCGATCGCACTCGTATCAGTTCCACCTCTCAATCGTTCCAAATTCTAGAGTTTCTAGCGACGCGATCGGAACTCGGAAAAGACATTCTCATTCGAGAAAAAGACTACGACTATCAACCCCGACAATCGAGCCACGATGATATCGATACGAGTGTGGATCCGCATTCGATCCAAGACTTCGCTTTCGATTACGGCGAAGGGAAAAAACAGTTGCGATCGGGAGTTCAAATTGAGAGCCGCAAGCGATCGACTTCGCGACTCAAAACTGCCATCCATCGCCTTAAGAAAAGCCTAGCCACAGCCAACGTCGGCGCTCCCAAAACGCTCTTTACTGCCGAACACGGAGCCTATCGCCCGAGTTTCGAGATTGGCATTATCCTCTATCCAATTAAGGCAAAGTCTCGGCGAAGTTAGAGTAGGGGCGATTCGCGAATCCCCCCCTACTACATTATTGTATCTGTTGCATGACCATTAAAAAATAGTATAAATTTCGGATGACAAAACTCAAAAACTGTGTTAGTATAGCTCCTGCGCTACACGAGTTGTTGGGACGATCGTCCCTTGTAACGAAGTTTCAAACGGCATCGAAACGAATGCTAACTGCTCGAAAACGCTTTCCCAACTGATGTTTCTCCATTGACGATCGCCCGGCGATCGACCGTCAAGCCACTACCATTGTAACCTGTTCGGGGAAATATAGAACCGTCCTCCAGTGTTACAAACTTTGATTGCGTGTTACAACCTTGCTATCCTTCGGTTAGATCGTTCTGGAAAAGCGCGATCGAGTTGAATTTTAGTCGGCCTGCATCTTTCCCATTTTTTGAGGCGATCGCGACTAGGGTAACTGCGTTACGGATTCGCAAGTCACTACAACTTAGTCTCTACGGTAGTCCTGGACTTTCGCACGGTCTCAACACTCTTCGGTGAAACCTCTTTCCTGAATAGATGACTTCAGAGAAAGAGAAATGAAAATTCAAAAACGTGCTTTATTCCCCCGCAAACTCGATCGCCTGGTTGCTGTTGTCGCTCTCAGTTTCGCCTTGATGGGAAGCAGTGGAAATACTGAGAAGGAAACGTGCAGCCCGTCCGATGGAGACATCAACTGCCCCCGCGTTCGAGCATTGGTTCGCAAACCCTGGTAGTCGTGGTGCGGGAGCGAAAACGATCGATTCGTTCCGGCGATCGCGTGGAAATGGACGTACAAGGGTTCAAAATGAGAGATAACCGTTGAGCGCGATCGCCTGCCATGACTTCCCTCGCTCCCGTCTTCGAGACCTGCCAACCCCGTCACGAACTACTAGACGGCGTATTGAAAGAAGATATTTTTGCCGCCAAAATCCGCCCAGTCGTAGAAGGGAAAGCCCCAGAGGTGTACCAAAACGCCGATCGCTTTTTTGCCAACACCTTTCCCACAGACGGCATCTCGACCTTAATCCGAGAAGTCTTCGGCCGCTTGTGCCGCCG
>CAKZKB010000159.1 GCA_937121005.1 uncultured cyanobacterium
CCCCCCTCTCCCCCTCTTAAAACTGGTCACTGGTCACTGGACACTGGTCACTGATTGTCCCCAATCCCCCATTATTGCCCGGAGGCTAACGTCACTTCCCAAACTAAACGCGGTTGAACGAAGCGACGCAAGTATTTTCGCGCCCGTTCCAGGCGATCGATCGCATCGCGATCGCGGTTATTTTGCCAGTAAATTTGCTGTAAATAATCGATTAACCATAACTGTTGGGGACTGTCGAGTTCGCGGGCAATTTCTTTAGCTAAAGTGAGGGCTTGTCGCAGAGAAGTTGGCGGCGATGACAGTTGCGATAGCAAGGTTTCGGGAATGGCTTGCAACTGTTCCCAGGCGACGATCGCGTTTCCAGGAGACCCTTGGGACATCGACAGAATTTCCGGGCGATCGCAAATAATTTCGTTGCCTGTTTGCTGCAAAATTTGCTTTATTTGGGCCATCGACAGGCGGTAAAAGGGGATTTTTTGGCAGCGAGAAACCAATGTCGGCAGTAGGGATTCGGCTGAGGGGGCGATTAAAATAATTGTAGCACGACCCGGTTCTTCTAATGTTTTTAGCAAGGCATTGGCAGCCCCTTCGGCCATTGTTTGCGATCGTTCTACCACCACTAGCGATCGCGAGGCTTGCAACGGCGGACGCGATAAAAATTGAGCGATATCTCGCACTTGTTCGAGGCGAATTTGAGGCGGCGACTTGCGTTTGAGTCCCTCAGCTTCGGCGGCTTTTTCTGTGAGTAGTTGCCCTTTATGTTGGTAGGTAGGTTCTACCCACAAAAAATCGGGATGGTTCGCCAGCGATCGCGTTTCGGGAAGCGACAGAACCAAGCGGGCAAACCATCGGGCTGTTAGGGCTCGTCCCACGCCTTCAGGGCCAGAAAAAAGGTAAGCTGGAGCAATGCGTTCTTTCGCGATCGCCGCTTCTAAAAGAGCGATCGCTTGCGGTTGGCCGATGATATCAGAAGATTCGATTTTCAAACTTCACCTCCGTCTTGACGATCGGGATCGATACCCTGCGATCGTAACATTGCTTTTAAACGTTCGATCTCTTGTTGGGCTTTGTAAATCTGTGTTTCTTCTACTGTTGGAATGGGTTCCCCCGATACCGTCATCCACCGCAACCACAGACGATCGAGTTGTTCGTAGGTTTCCCGCCAAGTTCCCAAACTCAAGTCAATACTGGGAATTACCAGCCGTCCGTCTGTTAGTCGAGCGCTTTGGTAGCGATCGCCTACCAACTCAAAACACTGCAACTTATCTGTATAGCGACTGAAAACAACATAGTAAGGAATGCGGAGATTTTGTTCGTAAACTTGCCATTTGGTTGGCGGCGATTCCGGTGGATTGGTGGTGCGTCCTAAATCTTCGTCTTCAGTTCCCGGCGACAGCAATTCGACTGCAACCAAAGGCTGTTTTTCCTCTTGCCAACAAACGTAACTCAAGCGCAAGTCGCGATCGTCGTACAACCGAGAAACGCCTACAACTCCAAACCAGTCCGGACGCTTGTAGCGCAGGGGATGAGTGACATCGTAATATAAATTGAGATTGACAGATGAAAACACGCGATCGCTGTCAATATTGGGAGGACGAAATGTTTTGCGTAACAGTTCGCCTTGCCAACCGTGAAATTCATCTGGCAAGCCCGGATCTACTGGATTTTCGCTCGGTAAATCGTACATTGTCGGCAAGGTTTGCCGAGGGGAAAGCGGGGGATCGGTCTGAGGTGGCGGACGGAATGGAGTTTTCATCTTTCAATCTGAAAAAGTGCTGGTTTTTGTATTTCTAGAACTCGATCTTCGTGTGAAATAAAAGCCTCTAGAGTTGAGACTTGAATTCTGAATTCTGAATTCTGAATTCTGAACTCTAAAACGATTTTTCCTCAAGGCGATCGAGCCACTGGATGAGATCGGTTTCGCTTTGAAAATCGAGCAGTGCTTCTGCCAAATCTTCAAGGCGATCGACCGACAAACAGCGCACTTGCTGTTTGCGTTCTGGGGCGATCGTTCCCAAGCGGCGATCGAGCAATCGCATGACCAGAGAAACCGCTTCTCGTTCGATCCCGCGATCGGTCGCATCCTGAATCCGTTCTAAATACAATGGTGACAGTTCCATCATTAATTCTCGATCCGTCGCTACACTCCAATTCAAAATGCAAAATTAAAAATTCAAAAAGCGCACCAAGAGAGGGAAAATTACAATTTTGCATCCTGGATCCCAAATTTATAGAGGGAGGAGAGAGCAGTTTTGACAGATAAGGCACTGTTTGACACATCGATACTGTAGGCGAATCGAGCCATTGCTTAGAGTCAACGCTAGGTGCGATCGCTTAACGTTAGTTTAACGATAGAATGACTCCTAGCACAAGTTGAACTACCCAAATGCTTTTTTCTTCTCCCCTTGCATGGCACGTCGGCATCGTCGCGGCTTGGTTGGGACTCGTTGCGATCGCGGCTGAAGGACTGTATCGCTTCACTACCGTCGATCCGGAAGTGACCCGCAAAATTGTCCATATTGGCACGGGGCCCGTTGTCTTGCTAGCTTGGTGGTTACAGATCCCGGCTTGGATTGCCGTTGTCGCTTCCATTTTTGCCGGAACCTTTGCTTTGCTATCGTATTGGTTCCCCTTACTTCCCGGTGTTAACAGTATCGATCGCCAAAGTTTCGGCACGTTTTTTTATGCAGTGAGTATGGGAACCGCAGTGGCATGGTTTTGGCATTTGGACGCGCCACAATTTGCCGCATTAGGGATTTTAATTATGAGTTTTGGCGATGGTTTAGCTGCTACCATCGGTCAAAACTTTGGTCGCCATCAATATTTTCTGTGGGGAATGCAAAAAAGTTGGGAAGGATCGGGGACAATGTTTGTGGTTAGCTTCGCTGTCAGCATAGCCATTTTTGCCGCCATTGGGGAGATCGGCGGTAAAATTGTCCTGTTGGCAGTTGTTGTGGCCGCGATCGCCACTATTCTTGAAGCCTTTTCTAAGAAGGGAATCGATAATTTAACCGTTCCCCTCGGCAGTGCGACGATCGCGTTTTGGCTGCACGGTTTCCTATTGGGTTAACCCATGTTGGAGGGCGTAGCGAACCAATTCCGTGCGACTGTTGGTTCCCGTTTTACTAAACAGGCGGCTGACGTATTTTTCCACATTGCGGACGCTGGTTTCGAGTTGGCGAGCGATCTCTTTATTCATCAACCCTTGTGCCACCAAATCGAGGACGCTTTTTTCGCGCGGGGTCAAGTCAATTTGGATCGGCGGTGGAGTTGGTTCGATCCCTTTGCGTTCGGTAAGGAGAGACTCAATTCGTGCCATGCGATCGGCAATTTGTGCTAGTCCTCCTTCTTCGCCTTCACCGCGAGTGGCAACGGCTCGCCGTTCTAACAAATTCTTGACGATCGCCACCAGTTCGTCAGGATCGAAGGGTTTAGACAGATAGGCATCGCAACCCGCATTATACCCCTGAATGCGATCGCCCGTCATCCCCCGTGCGGTGAGAAAAACGACGGGCAAACTCTGAAAGCGATCGTCTTCGCGAACATTTTTCAGCAGTTGGTAGCCGTCCACTTCCGGCATCATCACGTCTGCAACTAGCAGATCGGGATGGTATTGCTGGAGTCTTTCCCAGCCTTCTTTACCGTTGCTGGCGGTTTCGACAGCAAAATCGTTGGCTTCTAAATAGGCAGTGACGGCTTCGCGCAATCCTGGCTCGTCATCAACCAATAGCAGTTTTTGAGACATCAACAATTCCCCAGTGCGATCGACATTGGTCTTTCTTCTATCATATCGCTATTAGCATTAAAATTCTTAATTTTTAATTTTTAATTGGAGCGAAGCGGTTGACGATCGCCGCTACATCCTCAACTCGAGGCGCTGGTATAGAATCTTAAGGCAAATTTCCAAAATACGTGGGATGCAAATAGCAACGCGACGGGAAGGACGATCGCCCCAGCGATCCAGCTAATATCGGCCCGCCCTAAAATCGTCTCCGCCGGAATAGTAGTTAAAAATGCGATGGGAAACACGAAGGTAAAAAAGACGCGATAGGCAGCAGGATAGGCAATAATGGGATAGCGTCCGGCTTCGAGTAAGGCTCGCAACACTTCTGTGACGTTGTAAATTTTGACGAACCAAACGCTCGTCGCCCCGAGTACGAACCAGATACTATAAAGACTCGCTAAACCGCACAAAACGGGAACAATTCCAAATAGATAGTTTTGCCATGCTAACCCCAAGCGAGTCCCCGCATACAATACCATCGCCGTTCCCACGATAATATCGGGAAATCCCCAAGGCGATAGGGTTCTTGCTGACAGCCAAAATTGACTGCTGATGGGTTTGAGTAAAATAAAATCGAGGGTTCCTTCTTGGACGTGGCGGACAATGCGGTTGAGGTTCGGCGATAGAAATGTGGCCGCAAACCCGAGTAGAATCGTAAACAATCCCAAGACGACGATCGCTTCTTCCCAACTCCAGCCAGGGAAGGTATAACCCGTGCGGTAGAAGAGAAACAAGCCAAACAAACTGCCGAGAAAATTAGCAGTACTGCTGATGAGGGCGAGGACAAAATTGGTGCGATATTCCAATTCTGCCGCGATCGCCGCCATCCAGAAGCGTTTAAGAACTTTTAAGTAACGATTCATCGGGGATGGGTAATTGGGGATAGAGTTAGGAGTAATCGGTAATTGGTATAGTTGGTTATTATTGTAGGGGTCAACGGCGTTGACCCCTTTTCCAAAAATCCCGCAGAGAAATTTCGAGGGCGAATGCCATTCGCCCCTACATAACCTAACCTAACATCTCAAATCCAATCGGCATGGAAGGACTCACCGCGCGGTTTGTCGGTGCGTTCGTAGGTGTGAGCTCCGAAGTAGTCGCGTTGGGCTTGGGTGAGGTTTTGCGGCAAGCGATCGCGGCGATAGCTATCGAAATAGTCTAAAGACGCGCTGAACGCAGGGACTGGAATCCCCAATTTATTCGAGGTTGCCAGCACTTCGCGCCATGCTTCCTGGCGATCGAGAATGGTTTGCTTGAATTCTGGGGCCAGCAACAAGTTCGCCAGATTGGGATTGTCATCGTAAGCCCGTTTGATTTTGTTCAAAAATCCGGCCCGAATGATGCAGCCGCCTTTCCAAATCCGTGCCGTTTCTCCTAAATCTAAATCGTAATCGAACTCTTTTGAGGCTTTGCCTAACAAGGCCATGCCTTGGGCGTAGGAACACATTTTAGAGCAGTAGAGGGCATCGCGAACTTTGTTGATAAAGGCAGAAACATCGCCATCGAATTTCGCATTGGGGGCGGGCAACTCTTTCGCTGCTTTAACTCGTTCGTCTTTGTACGACGACATGATGCGGGCGTTAACAGCAGCCGCGATCGTCGGAATTGCCACCCCTAATTCTAGGGAACTCACTACCGTCCAGCGACCCGTACCTTTTTGTCCGGCTGCATCGAGAATGACATCAATGAGCTCGCCATCACCCGCATCGTCTTTTTTCTTGAAGATGTCGGCGGTGATTTCAATTAAAAACGAGTTGAGTTCTTCGGTTTGGTTCCACTCGGTAAAGACTTCGTGTAACTGTTGGTTGCTGAGTCCTAAAACATTTTTGAGCAGATCGTAGGCTTCGGCGATCAACTGCATATCGCCGTATTCGATGCCGTTGTGCACCATTTTCACGTAATGTCCTGCGCCTTTGGGGCCAATATAGGTGACGCAGGGGCCGTCATCGACTTGGGCCGCAATTTTGGTGACAATGGATTCGATTTCTTGATAGGCTTCTCGCGTTCCACCGGGCATCAAACTCGGGCCGTTGAGGGCTCCTTCTTCGCCGCCACTGACCCCCATACCGATGAACCGCAGTCCTTTCGACTCTAGATGCGCCGTGCGGCGATCGGTATCTTCGTAGAGGGAGTTACCGCCATCGATAATCATATCCCCTTTATCGAGCAGGGGTTCGAGTTGTTCGATGACCAGATCGACGGGTTTGCCCGCTTTTACCATCACTAGAATCTTGCGGGGGCGATCGAGGGCTTCGACGAACTCTTCGATCGAGTAGGTCGCTTTGACATTTTTCCCCTGGGCCCGTTCCTCCATGAAGGTATCGGTTTTGGCGCTAGTACGGTTGTACACGGCCACGGGAAAGCCGTTGCGTTCGACGTTCAGGGCGAGGTTTTCGCCCATGACGGCTAGACCGATTACACCAAATTGCTGTGCCATAAACTCGCTCGGGAATGCTGCAATGGGAAGACGAAGTGAATTCTCCCTTATTCTAGAGGCATCGTCCCTAATTTCCCAGTCGGGCAAATCTAAAATTATTCCTTAGCCCCGTCCGAACTGGGGCCGGGTGGCGAGGCGGGCAAACCTTGGTAGAGAGGGATACCGGGCCGGCGCGGCCGCAAGAGTACCCAATTTTTATGTCGCGAGGATGTCAAGATTGGCTAAGGATTTTGTACAATGGGAGCGATCGCCGCCCCCAGCGACCTCGTAGGTGGTTGTCGGGCTACCATCCCCACCGCAGCAAATCGTTTAAAAAATCATGAATATTTTTGGTATGGGTCTGCCGGAAATGGCAGTCATCGCAATTATCGCCTTGTTGATCTTCGGGCCCAAAAAGCTGCCCGAAATTGGGACTAGCTTGGGTAAAGCCATTCGTGGGTTCCAAGATGCAACGAAGGATTTTGAGAAGGAACTGAAAAAGGAAGTGAATCAAATGGAGGCTGCCAAGCCGGAAGAGGGCGATCGCGCGGAGGCAAAAACGGAAGAAACCACCGAGGTTTAACTTTTCAACGATCGACGCATCAACGAACAACGAACAAACAAAAGTCCATATGTAGGTTGGATCCCCTCGTTCCCTGGCTCTGCCAGGGAATGCTATTCTAGAGGCTCTGCCTCATGTATTCTGGAGGCGGAGCCTCTACAGTTCGTAGCACCCCGGAGGGAAGCTACGAGAGGGAAACTTATCGATCTTCCAACCAAATAATTTTAATCAGCCGCACCACCAACCAGGTTAGCAAGGCATAGACGGCAATGCCAATGACTACCGTAATTTCGAGAACGCCATATTGACCGATCGCGGGGTTGGCAAATAAGCCCTCAAAGGGGGCAGTAAAGGGGTCAGAAAAACCGTAGATAAACTGGGCGAAAGCATTGTCTGGGTTTGCACCAAACAACCGCAACAAGAAGCGCAACAACAGTAAAATACCGAGGGCTCCGGTTAAATAGTAAATGACTTCAATAACTTTAATAACCGTATTGTACTCGTGGTTGGTTGCAGCGTACTGCTCTTCGTAACGCAAGCGGCGTTCTTCCTCGGGACGAACTTCACCGCTACGAGGCGGTTGCGGGCGTTCGGTTGGGGGTCGGTCTTCGCTGCGGTGTCGATCGTCAGTCATATCAATTTTAGATTTTAGATTTTGGATTTTGGATTGACCTCGGGCGCTTAGCCGAGGGTAAGGAGATGGCGAACGGGTTTTCCTTGTCCCGCACGAACGCTAGGAGCTTGTATCCGCGATATTTTCAGTCATATGCTTGTGCTTGCCTTCACCTCTACCAGTATGCCAGAAGTCGCGCCTTCTGTTACACTGCATTCGGGTCGATCTCTAGCTTGTGCCGCGATCGCGCCTGTTTATCGCTAGGGTAGCCATGGACAAAATTGTTAAAAATGGTGAGGGTTGGCGGTTAGGTTGGGATGGAACTGCCTTAGAATTCAAAGCATTAGTGGGGGGCGAAAATTGGGCGATCGAACTCACGGAAGCCGAGTTTAACGACTTGAGACGATTGTTACAGCAACTCGCCGCAACGATGGCACAAATGTCGTCAGAATTGATGGACGAAGAGAGGATAACCTGCGAAGCCGAAAGCGATCGCCTGTGGATCGAAGCCGAGGGCTATCCCCACGCTTACCGCGTCCATTTTATTCTTAACTGCGGTCGGCGCTGCGAAGGAGAATGGCCCCCGGCTGTCGTCCCCGAGTTGGTTCGGGCAATGGAGACGATCGCGGAATTGGGGAATTGGGGAATAGGAAGTTAGGGGTTTGGGGGGATAATCAGTGACCAGTGTTCAGTGACCAGTGACCAGTGACCAGTTTTCGGAGAGGGGGAGACAAGGGGACAAGGGGACAAGGGGACAAGGAGAAATTAAGATTCATCCTTCATCCTTCCTCCTTCATCCTTGAAAATTCGCACCTCATGCCTCGCCCCTAATACCTAATACCTAATACCTAATACCTCATTACTTTTGCCACGATTTACTCTGAAGCGCAATATGCACTTTCTTAGCTAAAAAGCGTGCGAAGGGTTCGACTTCTTCGATTTCGCCTAGGGGTTCGATGGGGATAAAAATTGCCACCGCCGCCCAGGGCACGCGATCGCCTGCTAACCGCGCCCGCCGTTCGGCCCAAAACCAGCGATCGATGCTGTAGTGACCGCCTTCTGGCCAGGCGTACCATTCCACGACGGCGTAAGTTTGAAAGGGAGTCCAAGCCCGGAAAAATCGTGCCGTCGCCGTCGCGTCGCCTTCGCCTTCACCAGGGATAGAAAACTCGAGTTGGCGATAGGAATCGATGGTTAAGGGGGTTTCCTCAACGCGATCGGGCGGCAAATGCAAATTTTTGATAAACAGTTTGATATCCGTCCATTCCACTTGCGGCTGGAGATCGTTGGCCGTTTGCGGGCGCAACATCAAATAGAAATCGGCTGGAAAATCGCCCAACTTGTCGCGATCGACGGCCTGCATTTCTTGAAACAACCATTCTCCCGACCCCAGAGAACTTCGCTGTTGGTACGCGGTTTCCCAATTCGACAGGGTGACACCCGCCTCGGCAATAAAGCGCAACCGGGGCAGACTGTCCGTCTGGGGCAAGTCGGTATTCGACCAATTGCCCCGCAGGTAGCGCGGTAAGGCCCCCGCCAGCAACAATGCCAACAAAAACAGCAACAGAACCAGCTTGCGCCGGGAGTACGATCGCAGAAACTTCGGCAGAGACATAGTAGGCGACATAACGAGCCAAAGGCAGCTTGCCAGCCCATTCTAGCGCGACGATCGCGCCTTTGGAGTCACAAACTCACCCTAGGTACTTTAGGAAAGGCCCGTTTCCCGGTACAATGTGCATCGGCGGCCCGGCCGTCTCCCTACGCACTACTATCGAACAAGCGATCGACCATGCCCAAGGTACTTGTTTCCGATCCGGTTGACCAAGCTGGAATCGATATTCTCTCTCAAGTCGCTCAAGTTGATGTCAATACGGGACTATCCCCGGAAGATCTCGCCAACGCGATCGCCGAGTACGACGGTCTGATGGTGCGTTCTGGGACGCAAGTCACCGGAGAAGTCATCGAACGCGCCAGCGCCCTGAAAATCATCGGCCGGGCGGGAGTTGGCGTAGACAACATTGATGTCACCGCCGCCACCCGCAAAGGCATCGTGGTGGTCAATTCTCCCCAAGGCAACACGATCGCCGCCGCCGAACACGCCCTGGCGATGATGCTGTCCCTGTCGCGCTACATTCCCGAAGCCGATCGCACTGTCAAAAGCGGTCAGTGGAACCGCAAGCAGTTCGTCGGTGCTGAGGTGTACAAAAAGACCCTAGGACTCGTGGGACTGGGCAAAATCGGCTCCCACGTAGCCGCCGCCGCCAAAGCCATGGGCATGAAGCTAATGGCTTACGATCCCTATATCAGCGTCGATCGCGCCGAACACATGGGCTGTCGCCTAGTGGAACTCGACATCTTGTTCCGCGAAGCCGACTACATCACCCTCCACATTCCCAAAACCCCCGAAACCGTCAATCTCATTGATGCTGAGGCGATCGCCACCATGAAGCCCACCGTGCGGATCGTCAACTGCGCGCGGGGCGGCCTGATCGACGAAGCCGCTTTAGCCAAAGCCCTAGAAGAAGGGCGCATTGCTGGGGCCGCCCTGGACGTTTACGGTAACGAACCTTTAGAAGCCGACTCTCCCCTGCGGGCGGTGGGCAAGCAATTGGTACTGACCCCGCATCTGGGGGCCTCCACCGCCGAAGCCCAAATCAATGTGGCGATCGACGTGGCCGAACAAATTCGCGATGTCCTCTTGGGACTCCCGGCGCGATCGGCAGTGAATATTTCCGGTCTGTACCCGGACACCATGGAAAAGTTGCGCCCCTACCTGCAACTGGCCGAAACCCTGGGCAACCTTACCGCGCAACTGGCCGGCGGCCGCGTCCAAACCCTGAAAGTCAGCTTGCAAGGCGATCTGGCCAATGTTGAAAGCCAGCCGATCGTCGTGGCAGCCTTAAAAGGATTGCTCTCTCAAGCCTTACGCGAGCGTGTCAACTACGTCAACGCCAGCATCGAAGCCAAGGAACGGGGCATTCGCGTCATCGAAACCCGCGATGCTGCTGCCCGCGATTATAGCGGTTCGCTGCACCTAGAAGCCCAAGGATCCCTCGGCGAGCACTCGGTGACGGGGACGCTGTTAGGGGATGGCGAAATTCGGATCACCGAAGTAGACGAGTTCCCGGTCAACGTTCCCCCCATCAAGCATATGCTGTTTACTCGGCATCGCGATATGCCCGGTATCATCGGCAAATTGGGGTCGCTGCTAGGCAGTTTCAATGTCAACATTGCCAGTATGCAAGTGGGACGAAAAATCGTGCGCGGCGATGCCGTCATGGTACTCAGTCTCGACGATCCCCTACCCGAAGGGCTACTCGAGGAAATTACCAAAGTGGCCGGCATTCGGGATGCTTATACCGTCGAATTGTAGGGGTCAACGGCGTTGACCCGCCTTTGCAAATATGGGTAGGGATTCTAAAGACTTAACATCTAATCCCTGGAGGGCGAACGCCGTTCGCCCCTACAAACCTCCCCAATCGTTGTTCGTCGATCGTTGATGCGTTGTTCATGGCTAATCAGTGGTGGGAAATTAAAATCCTGGCCGAACCAAACCTAGAAGATTCGATCTTCTGGCGTTTGGAAACTTTCGGTTGTCGCGGTACGGCCAGCGAACAACGGGATCCCCACTGTGCCATTAGTGCCTATTTGCCTCAAGATGGAACGCGATCGCTCGATTTAGCTGCTTTGTCTTTGCGGTTGCGTCAAGATGCGTTGGCGATCGAGTTGTCACCGCCATTGATGAAATGGAACCCCATCGATGAGGAAGACTGGGCCAGCAGTTGGAAGCAATATTGGCATCCATTGGACATCGGCGATCGCTTCTTAATCTACCCGGCGTGGTTGGATTTACCGCAAGAGTGCGATCGCCTGTTGTTGCGCTTGGATCCGGGGGCCGCATTCGGTACGGGGTCTCACGCTTCGACGCAGTTATGTCTCGAGTCGTTGGAAATGCGGGTCAATCAAGATAGCGAGTCCGTCATTGCCGATATTGGTTGCGGTTCCGGTATCCTATCGGTGGGGGCGTTATTGTTAGGGGCCAAACAACTGTATGCGGTGGATGTGGATCCGCTTGCGGTGCGATCGACCCTTCGCAATGGCGAACTGAACAATATCGACTCGGAACGGTTGGTCGCGGAAACCGGAAGTCTCGATCGCCTGATTGAAATGGATATCGGCCCGGTAGACGGGATTTTATGCAATATTTTAGCCGAAACGATCGTCGAACTCGTGCCCCAATTCGATGCCATTAGTAAGCCTGAGACTTGGGGAATTATTAGCGGCGTACTCATGGATCAAGCCAAGTTTATGGCCGATACCCTGGAACAGCACGGTTGGGTGGTGGCGACGCTGTGGCGGCGCAAAGAATGGTGTTGCTTCAACATTCGGCGATCGTAAAACTGCGCCGTATCCTTGTTTGACTGCTTTTTTCAGTCGTTAACAATTAAAATCTCGTCGATCGCGCTGCGTTTGTGACCTTTGCTGTTAATATTGCGATTGGCTTTCACTCGCTCGATGCGATAGCCTTGATAGGCGGTATCGAAAAAGTTGTCATCGGGATCTTCATTTTTGGGATCGGAATTGCTCAACATCAGTTTAGCACCTGTGCGGTCTAGTTTTCGGAAAAAATCTCGCAGTTGCAACTGTTCGCGATCGCCGAAGGCTTGGCGAGAATAGGCGGTAAAATTTGAGGTAGGGTTAAGGGGACGATAGGGAGGATCGAAGTACACGAAGGTGCGATCGTCTACCCAAGTTTCGCATTCGGAAAAGTCGCCACAGTAAATTGTCGTGCGCTGTAACAGTTGGGAAACGGCTCGTAAATTGTCGGGATCGCAGATTTTGGGATTTTTATAGCGTCCGGGAGGCACATTAAATTCACCTTTGGAGTTGACGCGAAACAACCCGTTAAAACAAGTGCGGTTGAGAAACAAAATTTCTGCGGCGCGATCGCTCCAAGTCGTACTATACTGAGAAAAGTCAATGCTGCGGCGTTTGCGGTTGAACTGCGATCGCACTTCAAAGAAGTAGTCTTTCCGTCCTTGTTCGTCTAAAGATAAATACTTGGACTTCATGGCGAGTAGCTGCGAAACGATGCTTTCTACATCTTTTTGCAGGCTTTTATAGGTTAACACGAGCTCGCAATTTACATCCGCGATCGCGAATTCTTTGACCGAATAGTGCGCCGCAATGTGGAAAAAAACCGCACCGCTACCGACGAAGGGTTCGATATAGCGCTCGATCTCCCCTTGCTTTAATGCGGTAGGTAAAAATTGGTCGATGCGATCGAGGAGTTGACGTTTTCCCCCGGCCCATTTTAGAAAGGGTTTGGCGGTGGGAGTGGTAGTATTGGGGTCGATCGCGATCGTCATACTTCAAAGACTTCGGACAGAACGGGCAGCTTAGCTTTACCAATACCACATTTTAGCTTTGTTACGAACGAGAGATCGCTTAAAGTGTTGTTCTCTCGGTATTCGACGATCGCTTTGGCCACTTTTTGAGGTTTAATGCGACTAAAACCCGATTCTTCCGACTTCAAATGTTCTAAAGTGGCGGCGATTTCTGCCTCGGAAGCGGTTGAGATTTTGACGCGAACGGCTTCAATTTGTCCCAACTCGATCGCTACTTGTTTCTCGATCTCGTCATCAACAACGACGCACCAAATAAACTCTTTTTTCGCCTCTCGAGCCCCATCTAAAATTTGCACGTTCATCACCGCCTCGTATTCATCCTCGGCGACGACGCGGACGTTGAAAGTCGATCCCAAGTCCCTCTTCAAATAGGAATCTCCCTGAGTTACTGTCGAGAGAGGCTTCGTCGTATTCGGACGGAACCTGTTGCCAGCGATCGATGACTTTTTGGCAAGCATCGGGATTTACAGCCATGTCGGATATCCATACGCTACAGTGACATTTTATTATCGCCTATGGCTGTGGTGAGGAGCAGGAAACTTCACAATTTTTTACGATTCGATCGAGCATCAGACGAATCCAAAAAGCCGCGATCGCGCAAATAAGACAAGTAGATTTTGAGTAACTGCCGATCGACAGGAGGACAGGTAATAGAGGTATGTTTCAGTCCTTGTAACGTATTTTGGCAGTCAAACTTTAACTTGAGGACTTGACGCTGGCGATCGGAAAACTGTTCTGGAAAAACAGATAGCAAAGTTTTCCATTTATCCGAGTGCGACTGCTTGGCAAAATCGGCGAGTTGCGCTTTCCAGGTTTCGTAAGCAATCGTGTTGATAGGATATCCAAAGGATGCGATCGCGTCAATTAGATCCCTCAAGGCGATCGGTTGTGGGTTAGTTAAATGAAAGGTTTTGTTGAAACTCTCCGACTGCAAAGACAAACGGACGATCGCTTGGCTAACATAATCGACGGGAGTGAAATCCCAAACTGCATCGAGATCGGGTGCGCTTTTGAGGTCGATAAATCCTTTGAGAACGGTATGTAGGAAGTCGCGAGAATTGCAAATCCCAGTTTGGCTGTGTCCCGAAATTACACCGGGACGATAAATACACGCGGGAATGCCACGCGATCGCGCGATGTGACAGATTTTCTCCGCCACCCACTTACTTTCTGCGTAACCGTTAAACAACCCTTGCCAGCGATCGAGTCCGTCTGTTTCGGTGACAGTTTTGCGATCGATATAATCAACTGAATGCACCACAGACAGCGACGAAATAAAATGAACCGCTTTGAGTTTTGTTTGACTGGCTAACCTCAAAATTTCCTGCGTTCCCAGAACGTTGATAGATTTAAAAGCAGGGTAGGGATAGATCGAATTGACAAACGCAGCATTATGATAAATGACTTCAACGCGATCGCTTAATTCCTGGAACAGATTGGAGGTTAACCCAAGTTGGGGTTGGGATAGATTGCCGGGTATGGCAACAATGCGATCGCGAAAAGATGCGTCCCACAATTGATAAGATTCGAGGTTTGCTTGTATTTTCTGGCGACCAGAAGACACATCGGACGCGCGAACCAAGCAATGTATTTTTGCTGTTGTATTTCGCAGCAGTTCGACCAACAAAAAAGCACCTAAAAATCCTGTAGATCCGGTTAGAAACACTTGTTGGGGATTGTCAACCCACTGAAAAGAGGTCGAATTCGGAGGCGCGATCGCCGGATCTAAAACCGCCTCCGCTTCTAAATTAAATGGTACGCGAATGTCGGTACTACCCGTTTTGATTCGTTCTACCAACCCCGCTACAGTTGGCGACTCAAATAAATCGATTAAGGTCAGTTCGATTTGCAATTTAGATAGCAACCGAGAGAGAAATTTAGTCGCCAGTAAAGAATGTCCGCCTAACTCAAAAAAGTTGTCGTTAACTCCGACGCGATCGCACCCTAAAACTTCCGCAAAAATATCTGCGATCGCGATTTCCAGTGGTGTTTCTGGGGCAACAAATGTTTCCTTGAGGTCGGATCGCTCTTTTTCTGGCACAGGAAGTGCGTCACGATCGACCTTTCCGCGAACGTTAAGGGGTAGTTTTTCCAGTTGTACGAATGCGGCTGGAATCATGTATTTTGGCAATCGTTTCTCCAGAAAGCGGCGCAGTTGTGGTGAAGTTGGCAGACCATTTCCTTGTGGGACAATATAGGCAACTAATTGGATCTCTCCTGCCTCTTTGCGATCGATAACGACGCTAGTTTGTACGTCTGGGTGTTGGCTTAAAACAGATTCAATTTCACCCAGTTCGATACGAAAACCGCGTATTTTTACTTGATTGTCGATGCGTCCCACAAATTCGATATTGCCATCGGGGAGATAGCGAACTAAATCCCCAGTTTTATAAAGGCGATCGCCTTCTTTAGAAGCAAAAGGATTGGAAATAAAAGATTCCTGGGTTAAATCAGGACGGTTGAGATAACCTCGTGCAACTCCCGCACCTCCGATATACAATTCTCCGGGAATGCCAACAGGAACGGCTTGCAAACAGGCATCGAGAATATAAGTTACTGTATTTTTAATGGCTTTGCCAATGGGAAGTTCTCGTCCTCCTAATTCAACGGAAAAATCGGATAAGTCGATAACTGTTGTCACAACAGTCGCTTCGCTGGGGCCGTAGCTGTTGACTAAACGAACCTTCGACGACACCTGTTTTTGCCACAGAGAAAGACGATCGGGTAAGGCTTTTTCGCCACCAATAATAACCAGTCGCAAAGTTTCTGGTAGCGTCAGGTTTTCTGCTGCCATTTCGGTGACTAACTGATGCCAAAATGCAGTGGGTAAATCGAGAACAGTCAAGTTCCACTCGCGACAAGTATTGAGAAAAGCTGACATGGAACCCAACAGGCGATCGCTTCGTAAGACTAGAGTTGCACCTTGGGTCAAACAGGGAAAAATTTCTTCGGCGGCGGTGTCGAAACTGATGGTTGCAAACTGTAAAATGCGTTCGCGTAGCGTCTCCAAGGGAGAATCGCTAGCTGTAATATTATATTCCTCGATCGCGGCTCGAGTAAAATTAACGAGCGATCGATGTTCGATCGCAACACCTTTGGGGTTTCCTGTAGAACCAGAGGTGTAAATAATGTAGGCTAAATTTTCCGCAGTTACGGGAACTTGTAGATTTTCAGGAGGTTCTAAAGCAACTTTATCCCAGTTCGTATCGATAAAAACCATCGTTGCGTCAGGACAAAACAACTTTTCGGCTAGGGAGGCTTGCGTGACGATCGCCGCAGGTTTAGCATCAGATAGAATCGCGTTGAGGCGTTCGCCGGGATAAGTTGGATCGAGAGGAACGTAAGCACCTCCAGCTTTGAGAATTCCCAACAAACCCACTAACATTTCTGGCGATCGCTCGACGCATAAAGCCACTAAAGTTTCTACAGTTACTCCCTGTTTTTGTAAGTGGCGAGCGAGTTGGTTGGCACGACAATTGAGATCGCGATACGTCATTTGTTTGTCACCACAAACGATCGCGATCGCATCGGAGGTTTGTCGGACTCGTTCTTCAAATAGATGGTGGATACAAGAAGTGGGAAGATCGGCGATTTTTGATTCTTGCCACGTTGAGAGTTGTTGCTGTTCGCTGAAGGTGAGAATCGGGAGATTTAAAAGGGGTAAGTCGGGATTGGCGATCGCACCCTGCAACAAGGTTTGAAAGTGCCCCAACAGCCGTATCATTGTCGGTTCGTCAAATAAATCGGTGTTGTATTCCAATTTACCAATGAGTCCGGTATCAGTTTCTACTAAATGAAATGTGAGATCGAATTGAGAAGTTTGATTGTCAATGCGAGAATGGCTGACATCTAATCCTGGCAGTTCGATATGTTCGATGGAAAAGGTATTTTGCAACACTAACATTACCTGAAACAATGGCGCGTAAGCCACATTTCGGGTCAGTTGTAACTTGTCAACTAGCATTTCAAACGGCAGCGTTTGGTGTGCTAATGCACCGAGAACCGTTTCCTTAACGCGAGATAGCAGTTGCCGAAAACTCGGATTTCCCGACAAATTCGACCGAAAGACGAGAGTGTTGATAAAACAGCCAATTAAAGGTTCGACTTCAGGTTGATGGCGATTGGCAAGGGGAGAACCAACGAGAATCTCTTCTTCTCCCGAATAGCGAAACAACAGGGTTTGTAAGGCTGCTAACAATGTCGAAAACAACGTCGTTCCTGCCTCTTGCGACAACTGCTTTAAGCCATTAACAAGTGTTTTAGAAATATGAAAAGATAGAGTTTTTCCAGCAAAAGAAAGAACGGCTGGTCGAGGGCGATCGCTGGGAAGTGGTAAGACATCGGGAGCATTTTTTAAGGTGTTTTGCCAATATTCGAGCTCTTGTTGCAGAACGTTCCCTTGAAAATAGTCTCGCTGCCAAACTGCAAAATCTGCATATTGAATGGGAAGTTCTAGAAGTGGCGAAGGTTGTCCTTGAGAAAATGCACCGTACAGCGCACTTAACTCGCGAAAAAAGATACCGATCGACCAAGCATCGACAGCAATATGGTGTAAAGTTAGCAGTAAAATATGCTCGGTTGTATTCAGTTGCAACAATGTTGCTTGCCAACACCAATCTTTAGTCAGATCGATGGGTTTGCAAGCCTGTTCGCGGGTTAAGGTGCGAACTTTTTCATCTCGTTCTCGATGAGATAGCGATCGCAAGTCGATCGTGGGTAGTTTCCAATCAATGGTAGGCGAAATAACTTGCATCAATTCGCCATTTTCAGTTTGCAAGGTTGTCCGCAAAATCCCATGGCGTTGGACGATTTCTCGAAGACTGCGATCGAGGGCCGGAATTTGCAGCGTTCCGGCGATCTTTAAAGACACAGAAATGTTGTTAGAAACTGCACTGTTGATACCCAATCGATCTTGAAACCACATTCGTTGTTGTGCGAAGGAGACCGGACAGCGATCGCGATCTAAACGCGATCGTTGAGGAATTTTCAAAGACGGAGATTTTGGCTTTTGTGCCTTTTGCAATCGCAGTTTTAATAGTTTCTGTTGTTCTGGAGAAAGGTTGGCGATGCGTTGGGACAAATCGTTCGTTGTCATGGGAACTACGAGTGAATGATGATAAATGGTAAGGATCCAGGTGGCATTCAAAATCGATCCACCGATCCCCCTTCCGTCCCCCTTAATAAGGGGGAGACTAAGCATTTTTCGGGAATTCCCCCCTTACCTTACCAAGGGGGGTTAGGGGGGATCTTTTCCATCAACCTGAATGCTTACGATAAATGTAGGTAATTGAGGGGAAAAGTTCAATTTTTATGCCAATGCTTTCAGGGGTAGAGATGGTGCGAATTCTTGTTTGACATGGTTTAGCAACTCTAGACTTTCCATCACCCAATCGAACTCAACACCAAAATCGATTAAAGCGGCAACGTCGTCAACACCGGCTTGTTTGAGATCGTCAATCATTTTTTTGCAGTATTCTGGTGTTCCCATCAATACTTTACCGTTCAAGTAGGTTTCAAAACTGAAGTCGAGTAAGTCATCCAAATCTTGGGGGGTCAATTGGTCGCGATCGACTGAAAACCAAAGATGTCCGGCCGATTTTACAACCAGATCGAAATGGGTTTTGAGGTAGTTTTTAAAAGGTTCTTTCACCTTGCGGCGAATATCTTCTATATTTTCTCCGACGAAAGTATGCACCATCATCGCTACTTTACCCGCTTTCGGATCGCGATTGTTATCCGCTAAAGATTTGCGGTACAGCGATACTTTTCGTAAAATTTCATCCAAACTTTGGTACAAAGGCGATGTCAAGATATTTGCGCCAATACGGCCCGCTTCGATAAAGGATTCGTCCGACAAAGAGGTAATCCAAATTGATAGATCTTCTTGAATTGGGTTCGGAAAAGTCTGAGTGCGAGCGGGATCGCCTTTGCCATTTTTGAGTTCGATCGCTTCTCCTCGCCAAAGTTGTTTGACAACTTCGATATCGCGCCACATAATTTCTTTTTTGTTGGCATAATTTTCTGGGCGCAAAACAAAGTCGTTGGGATGCCATCCCGGTGCAAAAGACAAGCTCACTCGACCGTTAGAAATATTATCAACCATAGCCCATTCTTCAGCAACCCGCAAGGGATTTTGTAATGGCATTACCACGCTACCGGAGCGAATTTCAATATGTTGAGTTAGGGAGGCGATCGCCGCACCTGCAACCGCAGGATTGGGATACAAACCGCCAAACGCATCAAAATGACGTTCGGGAACCCAAACCGCAGAAAATCCGTTGCGATCGGCAAATTTGGCACCTTCAATTAACAGGCGGTACTTGTCGTTGCGAGTGGTGGAACCGTTTCCAGAAAAGTAAAAGAGACTAAAATCCATTGGTTTTTCTCCTGAGATCGAAATGTAGGTTACAGAGAAGATACGTGAAGCTAGTTCTGGTGTTCTTGTTGCAACTGCGCTTGTACTTCATCGAGAGATAAACTTTCAATTTCTGCTAACAGTTGCGCTGTTTCCTCAGATTGTTGTAAGTTGGGATCTTCTTGTTGCGCGAGTTGCTCGCTAATTGAAGTTGCTAAACCTGCTACAGTTGGCGTTTCTGATAGCAGCGATCGCAAAGAAAGATTGACTGGATAGCGATCGCGCAGTTGTGACATTACCCGTACTGCTAGTAGCGAATGTCCTCCCAGTTCAAAAAAGTTATCGTTAACGCCAACAGCCGCAATTCCCAGTTGTTTTTGCCAAAGACAAGCAATTTCTTGCTCGATTTCATTGCGCGGGGCAACGTAATCAGTAGACTGTATCCGACGTTTGTGGGTCGATTCGATCGCTTCAGGCGGTTTAGATTGCAGTTCTTCTGCCATTAAGCTGAGATCGTGTTCTTCGGCGAGAACATCTTGCAAATTTTGGGTAGACACAACAACGCGATCGAGTCCGCTGTGCAGGATACGATTCATTGCATCTAGTCCTTCTTTGGGGCTAATTCCAGCTTTCAAACTTTCCAAACGCTGCGCCTTCAAATGTTCGGGAAGGTTGGCTGTATCGACGCTCATTCCTACTTCTTGCCAAGCATCCCAATCGATGGCAACTGTTCGCTTGTGCTGCATCGATCGCGATCGCGCAAACGCATCAAGATAAGCATTTGCCCCACAATAATCCACTTGTCCCGCACCACCAACGAGGGCGCTGAGAGAAGAGAATAGAACCAGAAAATCGAGCGGAGTGTCTTGAAAGATGGCATCGAGAACTTGCGTTCCCTCTACTTTTGGCGACATCACTTTCTCGGCCATTTCGCGAGTTTTTAGAGAAATTATGCCACCTCCCGCAACACCGGCGGTATGGAAAATGCCGTGAATTTCGCCAAATGTTTCTCGGGCGCGATCGACTGCTATTTGCATTTGCGAAAGATCGGAAACGTCGGCACTCAACACTAAAATATTCGCGCCTAAAGCCTCGATCGCTTGCAGTTTGCGAATTTTGGCGGCTTGAGGACAGGATTCCTCTGCTTTCGCTAACCAGTCATTCCAATTGTCGCGATCGGGGAGAGTCGAACGACTGACGAGAACCAAATTGGCTTGCACGTTTTTGGCTAAAAATGTGGCAATTTCTAAACCAAGTCCTCCCGTACCGCCAGTAATTAAGTACGTTCCGCCATCACGAAATGGCATTCCATCACCCGCTTCCAAACGCATGGGTTCGTAAGTGGGTTGCCAGCGATGTTGCCCCCGATAGGCGATGGTTTCCGTCGGCGTTTTAGGTGGTTTACAAGCCTGCACCAGCATTTCAGAAATCAGGGGATCGATCGCGTTTTCAAACTCAGAAGCGACGATATCAATGCGATCGCAAGTGATGTTGGCATACTCTTGGGGAATGACTTTACAGGGGCCGACGATCGTCGCTTTTTCAGGACAAAGCATTTCGCTTCCCGTCACTTCTTCTACCTGACTGGAAACCACGCTTAGGTGATAGCGATAATTGACATCTGTTTGTCCCAATGCTTGTCCTAAATATAGCAAGCTGTAGAATCCTAACGTGCGAACTTCTTCGAGAGATAAATTTTCTGAAACTGTCCACAAGTGAGCAAAAATGGGAGCGCGATCGAGACAGTTAATATCGCGAACTAAGGCTTCGTAATGCTCGCGATCGCCCGGATCGATGGTAAAAACATCCTCACTATTATGGCTGTAAGCGACACCCGCTTGCACTCGAAATACCCGGTGTCCGGCTTGTTCTAACCGTTGACAAAGTGCGGTTCCCAGATCGGAGCGATCGACAAAAACCACCCAATATTTGTTTTGCGTATCGAGATCGATCGCGGGTAAAATGGAGCGTTTCCAAGAGGGAACGTAGAACCAATCAGCGAGATCGGTTTTCTTCTCTAGGTGACACTTGTCCGAACTGGGGGGATCGATCCAATAGCGTTGGCGATCGAAGGGATAAGTCGGAAGCGGAATCCGCCGATAAACGCGATCGCCATAAAAATTCGACCAGTTAATGGCGACACCTTGCGACCAAAGTTGTCCTACTGTTTGCAACAAAAATGTTATGTCGTCAGCCGGATCTTTGGGGTGAGGAAGCGATGCAAGAATTATTTGTTCGTTTGCTTGCTGTCGGGTTAACGTGCATAAAGTCCGACCCGGCCCCACTTCCAAGAAAACGGCTTCGTCATTTTGTAACAGTTGGCTAATTCCCGCAGAAAACTGGACGGTTTGGCGTAACTGTTCGCCCCAGTATTGGGGGTCGATGGCCTGTTCTTCAGTTATCCAAGTCCCGGTAACGTTGGAGATAAACGGAACTTTCGGTACGTGGAATTTAATCCGTTGCAAATGTTGGAGAAACGGCGCGATCGCCCCATCCATCATCGGAGAATGAAACCCATGTGAAGTGTGTAAAGGAATGCAATCGATACCTTGCGATGCCAGTTTGGACTGCAATTCTTCGATATCTTCTACGGTTCCCGAAATGGCAGTTAACGAGGGACTGTTACTCGCACCTACGCACAGCGATCCGAATAAAAATGGCTGTATTTCCTCAACAGACAGGCGCACAGCAACCATCGAACCAGGCGGTTGTTGCTGCATTAACTGTCCTCGTACCACCACCAAATTTAAGGCATCTTCTAATGAAAAAACGCCTGCAATACAAGCAGCGACATACTCGCCAATACTGTGGCCGATCGCGGCTTTAGGAACAATTCCCCAAGACATCCACAATTGTGCTAAGGCGTATTCAATGGCGAACAAA
>CAKZKB010000160.1 GCA_937121005.1 uncultured cyanobacterium
TCGGTCAGGCGGGATAGAAGTCAGTATCGGGACATTATGGTAAAATTGCTTCAGATACAGGGGGGCGTTTAGAGGATCCAGTTGTTTGGTAAAAATGTCTATGGCTTCCTTCCCAACGATCGCGTTTCCCAGAGGAGCGATTTTCTCTACCGTTCTCTTACTCGGACTCGTTTCGAGTTCGGCTAGCGCCCAAGTTGTCCCCGATGCAACTTTACCACAAAACTCGATCGTCACGGTAGAAGGCAACACTTTTACCATCGACGGCGGGACGCAGTTAGAAGGGAATTTGTTTCACAGTTTCGATCGCTTCGATATTCCCACAGGGAATGCGGCATTTTTTAACAATGCGATCGAGATTGGCAATATTTTTACTCGCGTCACGGGAGAGAGTATTTCTAACATTGATGGCACGTTAGGCAGCAACGGCGGTGCAAATTTATTTCTAATTAACCCCAACGGGTTTATTTTTGGTGAAAATGCCAGCTTAAATATCGGCGGTTCGTTTTTTGTCAGCAGTGCGGATAGCGTTATCTTTGCCAATGGGTTTGAATTTAGCGCTACCGATCCGCAGAGGGCGAACAGCCGTTCGCTTCTAGAAATAAATGTCCCTATTGGGTTACAATTTGGAGAGAATCCAGGGGTAATTGTCAACCGATCGCGGGCGATCGTTCCCGGTGCGGTTCCCGAATTGCCACCGCCACTCACCCTACCAGAAACTGTCGGTTTATCCGTAGCGCCGGGTCGAGTTATCGGCGTTATTGGTGGCGATATCGCTGTCGAGAGTGGCATTTTTACGAGCTTCCAAGGACAAATTCACCTCGGTAGCGTTGGCGGTTCTGGACTCGTGGGTGTCATGCCAACAGCGACGGGTGTTGTCTTCGATTATAGCACTGCTAGTACGTTTGGAAATATTGATATTGCTAACGGTTCTTTCCTCAACGCGATCGGTCTGGGTGGCGGGCGCGTGGAACTGCGCGGCGATGTGGTTAACTTAACCTCGAGTTCCCAAATTGTTGCCAACACAGTGGCCGATTTTGACGGACGCGGTGTAGATATCGAAGCTGGCGAATTTAACTTAAGCGATCGCGCCTTTATCTCTACCTCCACCTTCGGAAACGGGCGCGGTGGCGACATCAACATTCGCGCCAACGATGCTAACCTTGTCGGTACGACTCCCTTTGAATTTACCGCCCAACTCGTTGACGGTACGTTCGATCCGATCGACATCCGCGACGGCTTGTATGCGATGAGTTTAGGCGCAGGAACCGGAGGAAATATCGATCTCAACATCGATCGCCTGCGGGTTGCTGATGGAATTGGCATTTTCACGCTGACCGTTTTTTCGGGGCAAGGTGGCAATTTGAACCTGGTTTCTTCCGAGTCGATCGCGCTGCAAAACGGATCTTTACTGATTACTGGATCGGCTGGCGATGGCAATGCGGGAAATATTACCATCGAAACCCCAACCCTGCAAATCTCCGGCGGAACCTCCGTGAGTACCACCCCTGCTGCAACCAGTCGCGGCAATGGGGGAGATATTTTTGTTCGCACGCAGTTACTCGAAATGACATCCACACCCGCCGGATCGCCCACGCCGGGAGGCTTATTTTCTGTTAGCTTGGGGTTTGGAGATTCTGGCGATACGATCGTCGAAACCGATCGCGCGATCGCCCGAGGGGGAACCCAAATTTCCGCGGCCGCTTCCGGGGCGGGAGAAGGGGGCAACCTCCGCGTCACAGCTAACAGTATCGATATTGGCGGGGTGTCGGCCGACGGTGTATTTTTGACGGGGTTGTTTACCTCTTCTTCATTGCTAACCGTCCGGGGACAAACGGGCAACGCCGGGGCCGGGGTGCTAACAGTGGATACGCAACGCTTGACCGTCCGCGACGGGGCGCAAATTTCCTCGGCCACGGGGGGAGAAGGGCGGGCCGGCAGTACGATCGTGCGTGCCGTTGACTCGATCGAGGTTATCGGTGTCGGAACTGGGGCCGATCCGGCCGTCGAAGCCGTTTCCTTCGGCATCATCGGCGATGGTATTATTCCTAGCAGCATCGAATCCAACGCTCGCGGTATCGGTCAAGCTGGAGATCTGATTATCGAAACCGATCGCCTCACGGTTCGCGACGGGGCCGAAGTGGGAGTCCGGGCCACGGGGGCGGGATCGGCGGGCAACCTCAACGTGACGGCGAACCAAGTTCTGGTCGATCGCGGTGGCGGGATCTCCGGTACCACCGAGTCCGGGGCCGGGGGAAACGTGACGATCGCGGCCCCAGACCTGCGTTTGCGCCGAGGAAGCGCGATCGCCACCAATGCGGGCAACACCGATGGCGGTAACATTACTATTGAATCCGATACCCTAGTCGCATTGGAAAACAGCGACATCACCGCTAACGCCCTAGAAGGTCGGGGCGGCCGGGTGAGTATCGCCGCCGAGGGCATTTTCGGAACCCAATTTCGGGCCGTTCAAACTCCCGAAAGCGACATCACGGCCACGTCAGCGTTGGGGCCGCAATTTAGCGGCGTGGTGGAGATCCAAACTCCCGATACCGACCCCAGTTCGGCGTTGGTGGTTCTCTCGGCGGAAACCATTGACGCGGACGATCGCATTGTGTCCGGCTGTAGTGCCCATGGTAGCAACTTTGCCGTCACCGGACGCGGGGGGCTGCCCCACAACCCCACCGTTGGGTTGTACGGCGATCGCCCTTGGGGGGACGATCGCGACTGGCGATCCTTAATCAGTGACCCGTTATCGCGATCGGTTGGCGATAACCGGGCGAACGCCGTTCGCCCCTACAGGTTAACCGAAGCCACCCAGTGGGAAATTGAAGGGGAAACCGTGCGCTTGCTGGCCGGACGATCGCGATCGTTTCCCGTTGAATGCCAACAATAGTTGAACTGGGCAAATCGATCGCGAATAAATCGCGTCACTCTTGCCTTTAGTCTACTGTATTACCCGCATCCTGGCGAATAAAAGCGCGATCGGTTTCGGCAGCTTCCTCGGCAGATTTTAACCCGATCGCGGCCAGATCCGCATCGACCATGATTTGTACCAGTTCGGTAAAACTCACCGACGGTTCCCACCCTAACTTTTCCTTCGCTTTCGCCGGATCGCCGATGAGAATATCGACTTCAGCCGGACGCAAATAACGGGGGTCGAATTCCACGAAATCCTTCCAGTCTAAATTGACGTATTCAAAAGCAATATCGAGGAATTCGCGAATAGAATGGGTTTCATTCGTCGCTACCACGTAGTCGTCTGCGGTCTCTTGCTGCAACATCAACCACATGGCCTTAACGTAGTCTTTGGCATACCCCCAGTCTCGTTTGGAATCGAGATTTCCAAGATAGATTTTCTTCTGGGTTCCTGCTATAATCCGAGCCAGAGCGCGAGTGATTTTGCGGGTGACAAAGGTCTCGCCGCGACGAGGTGAATTGTGAATCCAACCTTGGCCGACTCCAGCGTGAAACGTGCCTGATGTTGTGGCTAAATCGAACAGCCAACCATCGTATTGAATGGGTTGCGCCTTCACCACTTCGTTGAGGGGTTTGCGAAGATGCTGGCCTTTATTCCCCAAAACGTTGGGAGAATTAAGATTGATTTGATAGTACAAGCTGCCGTCGCGATCTTCAGTGCAAATAATCGCCCGTTGCTGTAGGGTAGTCGTAGCTAACCAGTACAGTCCTGCTGCCATGACCGCCGAAGCAGTACGGAAACCTTGAAACTTGTAAGTACAAGGGGTACTCTTGAGACCGTCTCCAGCATTAAATCCATCTAAAAAGGCCAGACGTTCGCGATCGCCTGCATTCAAAATGCGCTTGGGAATGCGCTTGTATCCGCTACGAGTATAAAGCGATTCGTAGATATAGCGACCGTAGGCGCGATTGCCATTTAGATGCAATTGAGTAACCTCTTTGCCATTCTCGAAGCCGCTTTTTGTGGTATGGCTAGAGGTCGATCCTCCGGTCACTTTGCGCCAACTAGCTGCAATGCGATCGAGCAACTTCGGATCTTGGTTTGTGGCCGTAACTTTCCCCTCTTTACTGACCCAACCTTCGGCTGCTAAAATACCGAGCAACCAGGCTTCGGTTTCGGTTAAGTCCGTTTGTTCGGGAGAGCGAGGAAAATCAATTAACGCTAGTTTTTCGCCAACTTTAACCTCTCCGGCGGGTTTTTCCACCGCTTGTCCATCTTGGTTGGTAAACACAACGTGGTCGCTGGTGGCGTGGTACACTGCACCTCGAGCCGCGATCCGATGCACTTGTTTGTTTTCCCGACGTTTGGCTCCGTTCCAAGTCGCCGTCATGCAAGTCACTTCCGTCCAACCGCTTGCATCCCAAACTTCAAAGCGATCGTCCGGTGCGAGATCGGTGGTGTAGCGATGTCCGCCATTTCCATCCGTGCGATGGGGAACGATATCTTCGATGGGGATGATGTCAATTAACCCATCTTTGCGGACGATAACCGGAGTTTCTCCCGTGACGCACTCGTGGTTAAATAAAATTCCGTTGCAGGCAAACAAATTATACGATTCTCGATAGTTCACCGTTTGCCAGTGCGCGTAAACTTTGGCGCAAGCGTAGGGACTGCGGGGGTAAAATGGGGTGGTTTCTTTTTGGGGAATGTCTTGCACTTTCCCGAACATCTCCGAAGACCCCGCTTGATAGAAGCGGACTTCGATTCCCGTGCGCTGCTGGTAGTCGCGAATGGCTTCAAGTAACCGTAAAACCCCCATTCCCACCGCATCGACGGTGTATTCTGGGGAGTCGAAGCTGACGCGAACGTGAGATTGGGCCCCTAAATTATAAATTTCAACGGGTTTAACTTGCTCTAAAATCCGCCGCAGGGTCGTCCCGTCGGTCAAGTCGCCGTAGTGGAGAAAAATTTTGGCTTCGGGACTGTGGGGATCGACGTAGATATGATCGATGCGATCGGTGTTAAAGGTAGAGGTGCGCCGAATGATCCCGTGAACTTCGTATCCTTTTTCTAATAAAAGTTCGCTCAAATAAGAGCCATCTTGTCCGGTAATTCCTGTAATTAAGGCGCGTTTCGGTTCTGTCATGCGATTGATTTCCTCAGTGGAAAATAGAGCAGTGGTTTGGTAGAGTCCCCTTCCATAATATCGTTCTTCCGGCTCGACCGGGCAACGCTGCTGAGGGCGAAGGCCCTTCGCCCCTACACCCATCTAGTGTATGCTAGAGACGGAGCCTCCACAATACATAGCGCCGCAGGGGAACGCTACGAGGGGAACGGAGGAACTGAGTTTTAGTAGGCCCCGTTACCTTTGGGAAAGATGACAACGCCGATGGTTTTCAGGACGACAAGCAGATCGAACCAGAAGTTACGAGCGCTGACATAGTAGACATCTATTTTAACTCGCTTTTCGTAGGGGATGTCGTTGCGCCCGGAAACTTGCCAGACTCCGGTAATTCCGGGTCGGATTGTGAGAACCTTATGAATATGGCGACCGTATTTGGGGAGTTCTTCCACGACTAGGGGCCGGGGGCCAACCACGCTCATGTCGCCTTTAAGGACATTCCAAAACTGGGGAAATTCGTCGAGACTCGTCCAGCGCAAAAAACGACCGATCCAGGTGATGCGGGGATCGTTTTTGAGTTTGAAGTTCTCTTCAAATTCAGCCGAGAGTTCGGGGGAGCGTTGCAGGAGTTCGGCCAGGACGCGATCGGCATCGGCGACCATGGTTCTAAACTTGATGCACCCAAACAGTTTACCGTCTTTGCCGACCCGCTCTTGCACGAAAAACACTGGCCCCGGAGAGGTCACGAAAATCAGCAAGGCGATAAGCAGGTAGACGGGAGCAAGGAAAACGAGAACGGAAGCGGAAAAGACGACATCGAAGACCCGTTTGACGGTATCTCGGTCGGTTGCGCGAGTTAGGAGCGCTTCAAAGCGCCGATATCGGGACGATCGCGCTGATTTGCCCGAGATGAGACGGCTGTTAGCAGTCATCGTACTCCTTTCAGTTCACACCACACACACTGTCGAGATCGTATAACGATCTACACCTGTTACGGTGCATCATACAAGGCAACGGCGGCAAGATACAAAAATTAATCTGGTTTTTTGCTAAATTCCTGCCAAGCGCGATCGACGAGACTGAGGTAGCGATCGGCGAAGGCGACTTGCGAGAAGCGGAGGCTCCGCGATCGCGCCGTTTCCGGGTGAAATTGAGTCCTTATACGCTCGAATGTCTTAACCGTATCGACCAGTGAGGCGGCTGTCTGTTCCCAAAAGAACAATCCAGTTCCGGTTTGGGGATCTTGGCGCAAGTCGGCCACGGTTTCGAGGGCTCCACCTGCACCGTAGGCGATGACCGGAGTGCCGCAGGCTTGCGCTTCCACCAGGGCCATGCCAAAATCCTCGCAGGCGGCGTAGACGAAGGCGCGGGCCTCGGACATATATTTTTCCACTACTGCGTCGGGTTGGGATCCCAAAACTTGGATGTTGGGTTTGGCGATCGCGCGAATTTCTTCGAGTTGCGGCCCGGTTCCGATGAGAACCAAAGGATAACCGAGTTCGTTAAAGGCGCGGACGATGAGGTGAATTTGTTTGTATCCCACTAACCGGGAAACGGTGAGGTAAAAGTCTTGTTTGTCGAGTTTGAAAGAGAAGCGATCGATGTTGACAGGCGGATAAATGACTTCCGCTTCTCGGCGGTAGCAGCGCCAGATCCGCCGTGCGGTATGGTGGGAGTTGGCAATAAAATAGTCTACTCGGTTGGCGGAGATGACATCCCATTGGCGCAGGCGATGGAGTAAATAGCGAGTGCAAAGTCCAGGAATTCCGCGACCGAGTTTGGAGGTTTGTAGGTAGTCGAAGGTGAGATCCCAAGCGTAGCGCATGGGGGTATGACAGTAGCAGATATGCAGTTGGTGGGGAGCGGTTAAAACCCCTTTGGCGACGGCGTGGGAGGAGGAGAGAACGATATCGTAGTGGCGCAAATCCAGTTGTTCGATCGCGATCGGGAGGAAGGGTAAGTATTTTTGTACGCCGCGCTTGGCCAGGGGAAAGTGTTGTAAAACCGTCGTACCGATGGTGCGGCCGTAAAGATAACTATCGGGGTTGACCGATTCAAAGTCAATCAGCGCGTAGAGGTCGGCGTTGATGTGGCTGAGAATTTCTTTGACGACAAGTTCCGAGCCGCCTGTGGCTAGGGGGGTCAACCATTCGTGAACGAGCGCGTATTTGGGGTCTTTCATGCGATCGTGGTTTCTTGCTTCCTCAGTCACTCTTACCCCGATCCTGTTACCTAGTACAAGGATAAAAGTCGATATCGAGGTCATCGAGCATTTTGGTTGAAGACAGAGAGAAAAGCACTACAGTTAGAAAGTATCCAAATATTAGACACATCAGGTATTTCGATGTTGAGATAAGTTTTGTAAGGAATTGCTAGGATATTTGCCATTTTTGAAGTAATAGTAGATGGCAAATGTGAGAACTTGCTACCTCCACCCAATTGCTCAAATAGATAATGGCAAACTAGCATCATAAATTCGGCTACATATCTTTCGCTATCAGAGATTTCTATCTCTGGGTTTTCAGCTAAATACTGAAAATGTTGTTGGAAGACTGAGATGAGAGTCCCTATATCATTATAGTCATCAATATTAACCATTTTAGGTTCTACTTCTGGGTGTGGATTACTTTCAGCTATAAAGCTCTTCCATTGATTACTATTAGGAAGCCTATTTTTCATATATGAATATAGGGTTGAGTGTGCAGCACCCATTTTCTGACGGCAGTATAAGTTAACGTTCTCCACCCATGTTTGGGGATCTAAACCAGGAAAACTTGAAGATGCCCTGAAAATAAAATCAACGGGCCGAAACAAGCCATATATCTCTGGTTCTGGGAAATATTCAGCACAAGATATAAAAAATTCATGGCAACTACTAAAGTAGTTTCCTACTGACTTTGAGGGTACTTCCTTGTAAATCCAATACAATAAAGGAAAGGTTCTTTCGCAAAAAATGGCGAAGTCAGCAAAATTGCGATCTGTTACGATTGCCATTGTATTAGTCTCAAGTTTGAAGTTGTAATAGGGTAAATGTAGCAATTCTCAAAAGCATAAAGTACCTTTGCCCAGGATGAAGCCAAGTCATAACAAGGGGTTCTTTGTACTACACCTTACAGAGAAGAGAGAAGTTTGGTTACTAAAATATAACATATTCCTGCACCAAAGTCAAAGAGTGATTGTTTTCCTGATAAAAATACACCAAATTTTGACTTTAATTTGAGAAGTTTTATGTATTTTTTGTAAGTTTAATCCGTCTCGTTCCGGAAACCCACATTTGATAAAAAGCATCCCACTCGACGAAATCAGCGCTATCTCCCAGTTCTCCAGCATGAAAACGCCGCTCGAACTCGGATGAGGACATTTGATATTGTTCCTCAAAGGATTTGAGATCGGCTTCGAGTTCTTCTCGCTGCTGTTGTGCGATCGCGCTTTTCGTGTTTTCCATAGTTCGGCTCTCTTTTAGAAAAAAACATCGTCAACCGAAGTCACATCACCCGATCTAATTTCTTGCCTTGCCATACTCGCTAGCTTACTCCATTGAGCATCCGTCGTCGAGTCAAAGCGCTCTTCCCAAGCGCGTTCGTCGGCTAACTCTTCTAAAATGCGAGCGGCGATCGCGTCTTGTCGATCGTCGGGTAATTTCTGAATTTGTGCGATCGCTTCCTGAAGGAGTTCTGTCATTATTCCAAGTCCTGACTTCATTACCAGCAATTATAGCAGCGATCGGTTAAACCTCGATGGGTATCGGTGGTAAAGGACGGCCGGTTTGCTGATAACCATACACCAAATCGTCTAACACTGCCTTGGCGTTTTCGAGGGCTTCTTCGTAAGTATCGCCATGGGTGCGAGCGTATTGACCCCATTCGGGTAAAGTCGCAATGTAGGCGCGATCGTCTTCAGACCACTGGATTAAAATACTGTACTTCATCATTGGTTGCCTCCATTCAGTCCTTCGATCTGTTCTAAAGCCGCAATTACATCTTTTTCTTGGTAAGGTTTAGCATCTTGGCCATCCTTCCCGGATAAAACAACAGGAGTCGGTAGACGTGGATGAATCCAGTAGGAATGACTTCCTTTACCGCGCCTAGGCAACAGTGTAAATCCTGCTTTTTGTAAAATCTTTTTTAATTCTCTAACCTTTTTGGGCATCTGAGAAGTGCGTGTAAGTCGGACTGGATAGAAACCGCATTGCGATCGAGGAATTAGGGTACAAATAACGATCGACATTGGCTGCACCATCTGGGGGCAAATCTACGATCGCGTCTTCTGGTAAACTGTCGGTAAATTCAGCAAACTGTTCCCAAATTGGACGAGTGTTGCGATCGTCGGGTAATTTCTGAATTTGCGCGATCGCTTCCTGGAGAAGTTCTGTCATTATTCCAAGTCCTGACTTCATTACCAGCAATTATAGCGGCGATCGCGCTTTTCTGTCGTACCAACTAGCGCCACCCAAACTGTTTTAAATAGCGCTTGATGTGGTATTTCGTTCCCCGTCGAGGTTTGGCCGGCAAATTCTCTTGACCGATAACTTGATATACCGTGCGGCGATCGGTGGTTTTCCCCCAACCACTCGGTTCTCGACCGAATTCGGCAATCAAAATTGTCTCGATCCCAGTTTTCTGGCCCCAGTCTTGGAAGGCACGCATTTCCGAGTTTTTCTCGCCAATAAACTCATCGAACAGTAACAGCGTTCCCGTTTGCAGCAACGGCGTTAACCATTCGAGGGCGCAGTAAGTCGAGGAGTACAAATCTGCATCGAGATGGGCAAAGCTAATTTTACCCACTTCTCGAGCCAGTTCGGGAGTAAGGCTATCTTCAAAATAACCTTTAACGATTCGCACGCCGGGAATTTGGGGCGGTTCGCAAGCAAAAGCCCCGACTTCGGCATTCTCAAATTTCTCGCGCAACCCTTCAAAAGAATCGCAGGCGAAAATCTGTTTTTCCAAGGGCAAACCGGGGGCTGGCGGGTTGTATTTTAACAAGGCTTCGCGAATGGCGCGAGTGGAGTCTCCTTTGGCAACACCAAACTCGATAATATTGCCGGGAATGCGATCGCAAAGGGCCACGCAAAAATCGAGCACCTGCGATCGCGGTGCGAAATTGGCTCGCGTTTTAATCCCTTCCCAGTTTCCCGTTGTGACTGCGGTATCCGTAGCGCGATCGGTCATTTTTTTTCCTCAATTGTGATGATTTTGGCAAACGAAAATCCACTCTTCTAGATGGCGATCTCGCCATATTTCCCCATCGACGATCTCAAATCCTCCGATTTGTAACAAATCCAAAACTTCTGTTTCCGTGAAGTGGTTGACGCATCCCCATCGATTTCGCAGAGCCATTTCTTCTACCCAACTGTCCGTTGAGGGACAAGATTTGACGCAGTTATAGGAGATGATGCAACGCGAACACTGCCCCGAAAGCCATCGGACAATACCGATCGCGTCTGTCAAATAGACAAGTACGCCGCCGAGTACGACAATATCGGGTCGATCGCCTTGGAAGTCGGGTAGCGGACGACCGTTTAAATCGCAGACGATCGTTCCATCTCCGCGATCGACTAAATCGGCAGGAATGT
>CAKZKB010000161.1 GCA_937121005.1 uncultured cyanobacterium
AGAGCACACCCTTGGTAAGGGTGAGGTCACGAGTTCAATCCTCGTCACGGGCTTACCCTCGTGGTAGCAGGCGCGATCGCGCTCTAACCCAGTTCGTCTGGGTCGATGCCCAACTCTTGCAACCGTGCCGCCAACTGTGCTGCACGACTTTCAGCTTCCAGTCGTCCTTGGCGTTCCCGTTCAGCGCGATCGCTTTCCTGTTGAGACTGCTGTTGCGCTATCTCCTCCGCTTCGATCGGTGTTGGAACTAACTCGCCATCGGCAGTAAACAGCCGCAGCCATCGTCCCTGGAGACCGAGAAACAATCCTAGTTCCTCACTCCACAGATACCCACGCTCGTCGGGTTCGATCGTCTCATAGAACCCATCAACCAGCCGGAACCCCGCCAACCGACGACGGGACGATTCCACGTCAATATCAAACCAGAAGTATTCGTTCACCCCCAAGTTTTGGTAGAGGGTCTTGTTGTCAACCTTATCCTTCCGGCGGCTTTTGCTACTGGGAGACACCAACTCCAGGATCCAACTGGGGGGAGTTCCCTCTTCCGGGGCGATCGTCCAGGAGTTATGGTCTTGAGATTCAACTCCCTTAACCAGAAACAAGTCCGGCCCGCACCAGCGTCTCTTACCCGATTTATCGAAGTAGAACAGGGTCAGGTTAACTGCGAGAAACCAATCGGTCTTGTCTTTCCACAGTCGCCGGATGCAGCCCGCGAACATAGAGGCTTGCTGTTCGTGGACGGAACTTTCCATTGGCAGGTTGAAGCTGAGAGGCTCGTCCAAGCGGGTAGATGGCTGTTGAACGGGAGTTGAAACCATAGCGCCTCCGCGTGAAGGGGACAGGTTTAAATTGTATCAGTCATCTATCATAGAGAGACTTGTCAGTTGTTTGAGGATTTGCAATGGTGGGCAGACGACGGTTTTGGCTAGGACTGCTGTTGGTGGTGCAACTACTCGTCGTGGCGGTGGGGTGGTGCCCGCAGGCGCTAGCGTTCAGCAGCGACCAAAAATTAATCCTCGAAGCGTGGCGCATCGTCGATCGCGCCTATGTAGACGATCGCTTCAACGGCCAAAACTGGTGGCGAGTTCGCCAGCAAGTTCTCAAACAACCGATCGGCGATCGGCAAGCGGCTTACGATGCCATCGATGGGATGCTGGAAAAACTCGAGGATCCCTTTACCCGTTTGCTGACACCCGATCGCTATCGCACGTTGCAAGTCAGCACCTCTGGGGAACTGACGGGGGTAGGGTTGCAAATTGCTGAAGACGAAGATGGGGTACTGAAAGTGCTGGCCCCCATTGCCGGAACCCCCGCCGAAGCCGCCGGGATCCAACCGGGCGATCGCGTTTTAGAAATTGATGGAGTCGCCACCGCCAGCTTGAGTTTAGACGATGCAGCCATGCGAATGCGCGGCGAAATTGGGACTCGCGTGGTGCTGAAATTAGAACGATCGCTCGATGGGACAGTAGAAAATATAGAACTGGTACGCGATCGCATTGCCATTAATCCCGTGTTTGCCGAAGCGCGATCGCCCGAAGGCGGACTGAAAATCGGTTACATTCGTTTGAGTCAGTTTAACGGCAATGCTGCGGCTGAAATGGCTAGCGCCATCGAGAATTTAGAGGCCGAAGAGACGCAAGCCTATATCTTAGATTTGCGGAACAATCCCGGCGGTTTGTTGCAAGCCGGTATCGAAATTTCTCGCTTGTGGTTAGATGAAGGGACGATCGTCTATACGGTCAACCGCCAATCGATTTTAGAAAGTTTTGAATCTACCCATACCGCTTTAACCACCGATCCCATGGTGGTATTGGTGAATGAAGGGACAGCCAGTGCCAGCGAAATTTTAGCCGGGGCGTTGAAAGACAACGATCGCGCGGTAATTGTCGGACGACAAACCTTTGGTAAAGGGTCGATTCAATCCCTATTTGACTTGTCGGACGACTCCGGTTTGGCGGTGACGGTGGCGAAATACCAAACTCCCGATCGCATTGATATTAACAAGCGAGGAATTGCTCCCGATATCGCGATCGATCCAGTTCCCCTATCGCGCGATCGTCTGGCAACCAAAGACGATCCGGCCTATCAAACTGCGGTACAATTGTTGAGCGAGAAAACGGCTATTGCATCCAAATGAACGAGACTTGCGACCCTCTGCTAACTTGCGATCGTCTCGTCGATCGCCTACGCCAAGTTCTTCCAGAACTGAAACAGCGCTACGGAATTGCCCAATTAGGGGTATTTGGTTCTTACGTGCGCGGCGAACAAACACCAAGCAGCGATCTCGATCTTCTCATCGAATTCGACCCCGATCGCCGCTTTGGTTTGCTTTCCTTTTGCGAACTGGAAAACCAATTGAGCGATCGCTTGGGTGTTAAAGTCGATTTGGTGATGAAATCTGGACTCAAACCTCGCATTGGCGAACGCATTCTCGCTGAGGTACAATATCTATGACTCGTGAGGAGATCGACTATCTGCGAGATATCCTAGATAACATCGATATTGCTAGCGAGTTCGTCAGCAACCTCACTTACGAACAGTTCCGAGAAGACCAGCGTACCATTTATGCTGTCACCCGCGCCATTGAAATTGTTGGCGAAGCCACTAAAAATATCTCGCCAACCCTTCGCGATCGTTATCCGACTATTCCCTGGCGCAGTATTGCTGGAATGCGCGACAAAGTAATTCACGAATACTTTGGAGTTAATTATCAGATTTTATGGGACACCGTTCAGCAAGACTTTCCGGTACTAAAAAAAACGATTTCTCGAATTGTTTCCGATCTCGAATCTTGACAATCTCTAAAGAGAATTTAGCTTTATCGATGAACCGCAGCACTGCAATTTTAACGACCCTGTTGGCAATGGGAATCGCCCTCGCAAACGGTTCGCCTGCAAGGGCGATCGACTCCCGATACTGGCAGCAACAATGCGCCATCGGTTTAGCTGAAAATGGACTCTGGGAGATCGAAACAATTCCGTTTCGAGGAAGCGATCGCTTTACTCGTGCCGGATTTGCAGCTATTGTCAGCGAAGTATTTCCAGACGCGCCATCGGAGTTTTTAGCAGGCTATCCAGACGGCGAATCTCGACCCAATCAAATTATTTCGCGAGTTGATGCAATTGTGGCGATCGCGAATGGTTTGGGCTATACCGAAGCCTATATCGATGCCGACAACAGCGATCGCGCAGCCATTGTCGATGCCAGAAATGCGGTAGATGATGCCTTCGCCGACAGCGATCGATTGCCCGATTATGCTATTATCCCTCTGGCGGCTGCATTGGAAAATGAGATTGTCGTCAGCGAATCAAGTCCACCTCAATTAAACCCCGATCGCGATGCTACTCGTGCCGACATTGCCGCCATTTTCTGTCAAGTCTTCCAAGAGGATTTGCCCGAACTGGCAGCACCATCTCAGTATGTCGTCGAAACCGGAACCTTGCGCGGGTTGCAAGTTGAAGAACGCAATGCCTTTGGCGGAGCCATTCAAGCGGTGTTGAGTTACAATAAGCGCAATTACACTTATCAAGACCTGCGCTTGCAAGCTGTTCGCCAGGGGCAAGAATTTATCGATACGGTCTTGCCTTCGCCTTCAGGAACGAACCGAGATCTAGAATTTTATCTCACCGATCTAGACGGCGATCGCGACCCGGAAATCATTGTCGATTGGCGATCGCAACCGGAAGGCGAATGTTGCTCGAATACGCTGGTTTATCGCTATTTAAACCAACAGCAGCGCTACGATATTCGAGAATTGAACTGGGATCGCGTCCCCTACGAACTGCGCGATCTCGATGGCGACGGCTTGCCCGAGTTTGACAGTTTCGATCGCAGTTTTATCCCTGACAATATTAGCACAACTCAGATGTTTTTGCCCAAACGCATTTGGCAATACCGTCAGGGACAAGTCTTTGAAACCACCCGCCGCTTCCCGGAACGAGTGCGCCAAAATGCCGATCGCTTGTGGCAAGAATACCAACGACGCAGTTGCAACGATCCGGAAATTCCGGCGATTTTAGCAGCCTATTTAGCCGATCGCCATACATTAGGACAAGCAGCGACAGCATGGCGACAAGTCCAAGAAGCCTATTGCGGAGACGATCGCGATCGCTTCTTTTCAGACTTAGGACAGCAGTTGCGATCGCGAGGTTATCGATATTAACAACTCTTCAACGCATCAACCCTTCAACGCATCAACGAACAACGATTGGGTAATTGGTAAGATTTGTAGGGGCGAAGCATTCGCACAAGTTAACGAACGATTTTACCGATAACTAAGCATGGCGAATGCTTCGCCCGATCCCAGATGGATCGGATGGTAGATTAGTAGGTTGGGTAGAGGAACGAATACCCAACGCGACTCAGTTGCGATTGTTGGGGTACGTGCTTCAAGCCAACCTACAAAATTTCTATCGATATTAGAGATTTCTCGGTTTTCTTTGCTAAAATAAGAGCGTTTGACCAACTGCGATCGCGTTGGAGTTGCGGCAATGAAACGACGAGACACACCCCAATATTCGATCGCCTGGATAGAAGGGGTCGCCAACGTACCCAAATCCGAATGGGACGCACTGGCGCAACCCCTAGAAACCCCCTTTTTCGAGTGGGACTGGCTGCATGACTTGGAAGCCTCCGGCAGTGCCACGGCCCGCGCCGGATGGCTACCTTGTCATTTAATTGTCCGCCGCGATCGCGATTTAGTGGCCGCCGCGCCCCTATACTTAAAAAGCCACAGTTACGGCGAGTTTGTCTTCGACCATCAGTTCGCCGATCTCGCCTATCGGTTGGGGGTTGAATACTATCCGAAACTGTTAGGAATGAGTCCGTTTACCCCAGCAGAAGGCTATCGATTTTTGATTGCCGAAGGGGAAGACGAAGCCGAAATGACGGGGATAATGGTCAAGGCGATCGATAGTTTTTGCGATCGCAATAATGTATCGGGTTGCCATTTTCTCTATGTCGATCCGGCATGGCAACCTATACTAGAACAACAGCAATTTGTCAAGTGGTTGCACCACAGTTATATTTGGCAAAATCAAGGATTTCAAAGTTTCGACGACTATCTAAAAATTTTTAATGCCAACCAGCGCCGCAACATAAAACGAGAGCGCAAAGCTGTTACTAAAGCCGAGTTGCAAGTCAAACCTGTCGCCGGAGAAGACATCCCCAAATCCTTTTTCCCGCAAATGTATCGCTTCTACGCCAACACCTGCGATAAATTTGGCTGGTGGGGAAGCAAGTATTTAACCAAACAATTTTTCGAGCAACTCTACCACAACTATCGCCATCGCGTCGTCTTTTTAGCGGCTTTTGACGAAAGCGACGATCGCCATCCTTGCGGGATGTCCTTTTGCTTGACCAAAGGCGATCGCCTCTACGGTCGCTATTGGGGAAGCGATCGCGAAATTGACTGCTTGCACTTCGATGTTTGCTACTATTCTCCCATTGAATGGGGCATCGCCAACGGCATCCAAACCTTCGATCCCGGTGCGGGCGGTCGGCACAAAAAGCGGCGCGGTTTTCCCGCCACTCCCAACTATAGTTACCACCGTTTTTATAACCCGCAATTGCATAAAATTTTACCGCCCTACCTGCACAAAGTCAACGAAATGGAACAGCAACAAATCGAAGCCATTAACAGCGAACTTCCTTTTGCTAAAAAAGACTAGCCGATCGCGGGGCGATCGTTTTTGGGTAGAATGAGAGCAGCGAAACGCGAGAGCGAGAAATGCCTGAGAAACGAACCCGAGCGTTTGTGAGTGGAGTCGCCATCGGCGCGGCTGTTGGTACAGTGACAAGTTTGCTATTCGCACCGCGATCGGGTCGGGAAACGCGAGAACGGCTGAAAAAAACCGCCGACGAACTGCCCGATCGCGCCAACGCCCTATCGGCCAGCGTCCAGGCCCGTACCCGCCGCCTGTCCCAAGAAACCCGCGATCGCTGGCAAGAAACCCTCGATCGCCTGCAAGAAGCCGTCGCCGCCGGGGTAGACGCGGCCCGCCAAGAACGCGATCGCCGCGATCGCTCGTCGTGGGATGCTGAAACAAACAGCCGCTTATCCGAATCCGTTGACAACTCTAGATCCAAACTGTAACGATAGCCATGGGCGACCCTCTTTTCTGGTTAGGTGTTTCTCTGGCACTCGTGGCTTGCAGCTTGGTAGCGGTACTGGCAGCGTTAATTCCAGCCGTGAGAGAATTGCGCCGCGCCGCCCGCAGCGTGGAAAAATTAGCCGATACCCTGTCGCGAGAATTGCCACCGACCCTAGAAGCGATTCGCCTGACGGGACTCGAAATTACTGACTTAACTGACGAAGCTGGAGATAGCGTCAAACGGGCCGGGCGCGTCATTCAAGAGGTCGATCGCAGCCTCGATCGCGCCAAGCAACAAACCGAAACCGCCCGCACCACCGCCCGCAGTCTGGCCGCCGGGGTCAAAGTCGCGTGGCGCACCTGGAAACGGCGAGAACGACGCGATCGCAGTTCCCTACCCAAATCGCGCCCTCCCCTAGATCTGCCAACAGAAGCCCGACGCGATCGGGTACGATCGCCCTTCCCGGAACCTCCCTCAGAGTAAACGCGACAAGATCGATACCGGATTATTGCCCGATTTTGGGGGCGATGGTGTGAAGGGGGACAAGGGGACAAGGAGAGGGGGGGA
>CAKZKB010000162.1 GCA_937121005.1 uncultured cyanobacterium
AAGCACTTCCCCACCTACACCTTGGCGTCGAGCTTCGCGATCGGTCATAATGCCGCGAGAAGTGGAAATAATCGCCACGCCAATGCCACCGAGAACGCGCGGTAGTTCTTTACGGTTGGAGTAAACGCGCAGCCCCGGACGGCTGACCCGCCGCAGAGATTTAATGGTGGGCTGGCGATGTTTGCCTTTGTATTTCAAGGCGATTTTAAGTTGTCGTTTGATGCCTTCGCCGATTTCTTCGACTTCCCCAACAAAACCTTCTTGTGCGAGCACTGAGGCAATGCTGCGGGTTATTTTCGTCGAGGGGACGAGGGTGGTTTCGTGCTTGGCCAAATTCGCGTTGCGAATCCGGGTGAGCATATCTGAAATGGTGTCGTTAACCGCCATAATTCCTCCTAGAAAATCGGCCTCAAGCCCCAACAGCGACGTTACGGTTGCGGAAGGGCATTCCCATTTCGGTGAGCAATGCCCGTCCTTCTTCGTCGGTGTTGGCTGTGGTGACGATGGTGATGTCCATGCCGCGAATGCGATCGATGCTATCGTATTCAATCTCGGGGAACACCAATTGCTCTCTCATGCCCAAGGTATAGTTACCGCGGCCGTCAAAACTTTTTTCGCTCACGCCGCGAAAGTCGCGAATGCGCGGTAATGCCAGGTTAATCAGGCGATCGACGAAGTTATACATCCGTTCGCCGCGCAATGTCACCATCACGCCGACGGGCATTCCTTCGCGAATTTTAAATCCGGCGACGGACTTTTTAGCTCGCGTGACAACGGGCTTTTGTCCGGTAATCACGGCCAGTTCGGCCACAGAAGATTCCAGGGCTTTGGCATTTTGCGAGGCTTCCCCCAACCCTCGGTTGACGGTGACTTTCGACAGTTTGGGCACCTGATGGATGTTGGTGTAACCAAATTGTTCCATCAGTTTGGGTACAATGGTTTCTTTGTACTGGTTTTTGAGGCGATCGCTCATAATGTTAATTAGGTGTGAGGTATGAGGTGTGAGGTACGAGGTCTGAGGTACGAGGTTTGAGTCTTTTTTGTTCTCAGTACCAATAACCCACAACTTAATCGATGATTTCCCCCGTTTTCTTGAGCTTCCTAACCTTGCGACCGTCTTCGGTAAAGGTGTAGCAAGCGCGGCTGGCTACATTTTCCTTTTTCGAGTACAGCATCACGTTGGAACTGTGAATGGGGGCTTCGTAGGTGGCGATTTGGCCGGCTTCGCCTTGCTGTTGGGGTTTCACGTGCTTGGTTCGCATATTTGCCCCTTCGACGATCACCTGACTGGTTTGGGGAATGGCTTTAATAATTTCGCCGATTTTTCCCTTTTCCCGTCCGGCAATAATTTGCACGGTATCCCCTTTTTTGACGTGCATTTTATGGACTTGGGGCTTGGGTTGGGTTTTGTTTCTCGCCATTTACAGCACCTCCGGGGCCAGCGACACAATTTTGGTGTAATTTTTCTCGCGCAGTTCTCGGGCCACCGGGCCGAATACCCGCGTCCCTCGAGGGTTGCCTTCGGGGTTGACGATTACGGCGGCGTTGTCGTCAAAGCGAATGCTCATCCCGCTTTCGCGCCGCAGTCCTTTGCGCGTCCGCACGATGACGGCTCGCACGATATCGGACTTTTTCACGGCCATGTTGGGCAGGGCTTCTTTGACGACGGCGATAATCACGTCGCCAATGTTGGCGTAGCTGCTGTTGCTACCGAGGACGCGAATGCACATCAATTTGCGAGCGCCGCTATTGTCGGCAACGTTGAGATAGGATTCTTTCTGAATCACGGCTTCGGACTCCTTAGTCGGGGAGAAGGTCTAGGCCTCAGTGGCTTTGGTGAGGATTTCTACGACCGCCCAGCGTTTGGTTTTGCTGAGGGGACGAGTTTCGCGAATGCGGACGCGATCGCCCACTTGACATTCGTTATTCTCGTCGTGGACTTTGTAGCGTTTGGTGCGGACGACAATTTTGCCGTATTTGGGGTGGGAGGAACGGTTTTCGATGGTGACGACAACAGTTTTATCCATTTTGTTGCTGACGACCGTTCCCACTCGTTCTTTAATGGGCATAGGGCAATTTTAGATTTTAGATTTTGGATTTTGGATTTTGCATGGGCGTAGAGGCAGAAAAAGCAAATCGTTAAGACTACTGATGACTGCTCCTATTCTTCCTCTGAGGTCGAATCGGTTTCTGTTGGCGATTCTTCTGAGGTTTCCGCTTCCGGGGCTGCTGTTTCTACCGTTTCGGCTTCGGGAGTGGCTTCCGGCTGCGCTGCGGCGGCGGCGGCTTTTGCTTCGCGATCGGCAACGATTTCTCGCTCCCGTTCCACTGTCAGCAATTGGGCGATGCGGTGGCGCAAGTGACGGATTTGGTGGGGCTTTTCCAAGCGCCCGAGAGATTGCTCCATACGCAACTCGAACAGTTGCTTTTTGGCGGCGACAATTTCTTGGCCCAGTTCTTCTTCGCCTAAGTTTCTCGCATCAGTAATGGAGGGTAAAGCCATAGCGATGTTTATTCTCCTTCGCGAATGACAAACTTCGTTTTAATGGGGAGTTTGAAAGCAGCCAGGCGCATGGCTTCGCGGGCGATCGATTCGGGAACCCCGGCAATTTCAAACAAGATCCGCCCCGGTTTGACGACGGCGACCCAAAATTCGGGCTCGCCTTTCCCCGATCCCATCCGGGTCTCGGCCGGACGCATGGTCACGGGCTTATCGGGGAAGATGCGGATCCAGATTTTCCCGCCCCGGCGAATGTAACGGGTCATGGCCCGACGGCTGGCTTCGATTTGGCGAGAGGTGATCCAGGCGGGTTCGGTGGCTTGCAAACCAAATTCGCCGAAGTCTACGGTATTGCCCCGGCTGGCTTGCCCTTTCATCCGTCCGCGCTGTTGTTTGCGGAATTTTGTTCGTTTGGGACTTAACACGATCGTCCTCCAAATGTTGGTAACTGGTAAGGGTTTGCGGGTCGATTACCCTTCATTCGATCGATCTTCAAACTGTCGCCGTTTTTGGGCGCGGCGGCGGGGTGGGGCTCCGGTGGGGGCGGGTTTTTCTTCGGCCCCAGGAATCACTTCGCCTTTGAAGACCCAAACTTTTACGCCCAAGATGCCGTAAATGGTACGGGCGGTGCGGTAGGCGTAGTCGATGTCGGCCCGCAGGGTATGCAGGGGCACTCGTCCGTCCCGCGTCCACTCGCTACGGGCGATTTCAGCCCCGTTGAGGCGACCGCTAACCTGGACTTTAATGCCTTCGACTCCGGCACGCTGGGCCCTTTGCATGGCTTGGCGGACGACGCGGCGGAAGGAGACCCGGCGCTCGAGTTGGCTGGCAATGTATTCGCCAATCAACCCAGCATCGGCATCGACGCGGGTGACTTCGATGACGTTAATGCGAATTTGGCGGTTGCTTCCTAAGAGTTTTTGCAGGTTCGTGCGTAGCGATTCGATACCGCTACCGCCGCGACCGACAACGACCCCCGGACGGGCGGTGTGCACTTCGAGCTCGATTTGGTCGGCTTTGCGCTCGATGCGAACTTTGGAAATCCCGGCGTTGTTGAGATTTTTATCGATGTAGTCGCGGATTTTGCAGTCTTCTTGCAGGCGATCGACGTACAGCGCGCCGTCGGCGTACCACCGAGAGCGATGTTCTTGGGTGACTCCCAAGCGAAAACCAACTGGATGAATTTTCTGTCCCATTTTGTTTGCGATCGCTCCTATTCGTCGATTTCTTCTTGGGGGGCCACGGCCACGGTGATGTGGCAGCTAGGGCGGCGAATTTGATAGGCTCGCCCTTGGGCCCGGGGTCGGTAGCGCTTCAGCGACGGCCCCTGGTCGGCGTAGGCGGCCGATACCCACAAGTTGGCCGGATCCAGGCCTTCGTTGTGTTCGGCGTTGGCGGCGGCCGATCGCAGCACTTTCAAAACGGGATCGCAGGCGCGATAGGGCATAAATTCGAGAATAATCAGGGCTTCGCGGTAAGATCTGCCCCGAATTTGATCGAGCACCCGGCGGACTTTGCGCGGTGACATCCGCACGTACCGGGCGATCGCTTTGACTTGAGATGTGGTATCGAGAGCAACCATATCGATTTGCAGTTGAAATTAAAACAGCGATGGATTAGCGGCGGGCTTTGCGATCGCTTTTGGCGTGACCGCGAAAGCTGCGCGTCAGGGAAAACTCTCCCAGTTTGTGTCCCACCATTTGCTCGGAAACGTAGACGGGGATGTGGGTTTTACCGTTATGCACGGCGATGGTATGCCCCACCATTTGCGGAATAATCGTCGAGGAACGCGACCAGGTTTTAATCACCTGTTTGTCGTTACGAGCGTTGAGCGTTTCAATCTTCTTGAGCAAGGAATCGGCCACGAAAGGGCCTTTTTTTAGCGATCGTCCCATGGTTGGTAATTGGTAATGGGTAATTGATAATCGGCAATCGGTAATCGGTAATTGGTAATGGGGGGAACAAGCCCCCTAAAACCTAATACCTAAAACCTAATACCTCTACGACTCCCGTCCGCCCCGTTTGCGTTTGGAAGAACGACGGCGGCGACGCACGATATATTTGTTGCTGTCTTTGTTCTTCTTGCGGGTTTTGGCTCCTAAAGTCGGTTTGCCCCAAGGGGTCAACGGGCCGGGGCGACCGATGGGGGCGCGACCTTCACCACCACCGTGTGGGTGATCGACAGGGTTCATGACGCTACCGCGCACGGTCGGACGGCGACCTTTCCAGCGAGTGCGTCCGGCTTTCCCGGCGGAGGTGTTGCGGGCTTCCACGTTTCCGACCTGACCGACGGTGGCGTAACACTCGCGGCGAATCATCCGCACTTCCCCGGAGGGCAGTTTTAAGGAGACGTAGCTGCCTTCTTTGGCGACGACTTGGGCGCTAGCACCGGCCGATCGCACGATTTGGCCGCCTTTTCCGGGGCGCATTTCCACGTTATGTACCGCAGTCCCCAACGGAATCTTCACTAGGGGCAAGGCGTTCCCCACTTCGATGGGGGAATCTTCGCCCGCTTGAATCGTATCGCCAACATTGAGACCCACCGGGCGCAAAATGTAGCGCTTTTCGCCATCATCGTATTGCACGAGGGCGATGCGGGCGTTGCGGTTGGGATCGTATTCGATTTCGCGGACGGTGGCGGTCATTTCCCGCTTGTCCCGGCGAAAGTCAATAATCCGATAGAGTTTTTTGTGGCCGCCACCGCGATGGCGCACGGTAATTACACCGCGATTGTTGCGTCCTTGTTTGCGGTGGACGTACTCGGTGAGGGATTTTTCCGGTTCGCTGCGCGTGATATCGGCAAAGTCGGAGATTCGCGCTTCTCGCGTTCCGGGGGTATTAGGTCTAAACGATCGAGTGCCCATAATTTGCTAATTGGTAATTGCTGCTTGGTAATGGGGTTTCTTTCCCAATGACCGAGACTGTTAAGGATACAAGCAAGCCTCAATTCTGAACTCTGAATTCTGCGGAAAGTCAGGGGCGTAGATTTTCTTCCCCCTGAACTTTCCAAGACGAACTCTGAATTGGAGCGAAGCGACTTGACCTAAACATCAGGATAAAGTTGGATTTCGTCGTCGGCTGCCAGTTTGACGTAGGCGCGTTTGTATTGCGCTTTGTAGCCTAAAAAGCGACCGACGCGGCGTTTTTTGCGGGGACGAAGTAGGGTGTTGACTTTTTCGACTTTGACATCGAACAAGTATTCGATCGCCGCTTTAATCTCGGGTTTGGTGGCTTTGGGAACCACATCGAAGGTATAAAAGTTATCCTCGAGGGCGATGGTGGCTTTTTCAGTGAGGATCGGGCGGATCACAATATCAGCCAAGTGGCGTTTGTCGGCTTGCAATTGCTCTTGTTTCTTATTCACCGTAAACCTCCTGAATTTTTTCGAGTCCGGCGGCGGTGGTGACGATGCGATCGGCATTGAGCAAATCGTAAACGTTGAGGCCGTCGGCTTTAATAATTTTCACCGTCGGTAGGTTGCGCGACGATTTATAAACGGTGTCGCTAATCTCGGTTAAAATCAGCAGCACTTTGTCTCCTGGTTCGATGCCCCACCGTTGCAAGGCGGCAACGAATTCTTTGGTTTTGGGTTGGGTAAGGCGATCGCCAAATTCCTCGACGACGATCGTATCTTCAGCGCGACCTTGAAACGCCGTTCGTAGAGCCAACCGACGCTCTTTGCGATTCATCTTGACGTTAAAGTCTCTCGGTTTGGGGCCGAAGATGACACCGCCTCCACGCCACAGGGGAGAACGAATGGATCCGGCGCGGGCGCGACCCGTGCCTTTTTGTCGCCAGGGTTTGCGACCGCCACCGCGCACTTCGGCACGAGTTTTGGTGCAAGCTGTCCCTTGACGGGCGTTGGTGGTTTGGCGCACTAGGGCGCGATGTACGATGTCGGCGGCGGTTTCTTCTCGAGCCACTTTGAGCTCGTAACTCACCTGTCCGACTTCGTTTCCTTCCCAGTTGCGAACAGTACAGTCAACCATATCAGGTACGAGGTATGAGGTATGAGGTGTGAGGTGCGATCCCCACATCTTTAGATGCGATCTCGAACGCGATCGCCTATTTTTGACCGAGAATATCGGTATCCAAGTCTCCGGCTGAGCAACCGAGGTATTGCTCATTGCTCATTGTTCATTGCTCATTGGAATTGCCGACAATATTGGCCGGGGCAATGCTGAGCAGGTTTCCAGTTTTGCCAGGGACGGCTCCTTTGAGGGCGATGAGGTTGCGATCGCTGTCGATCCAAGCCACGCTCAATTTGCGGATGGTGACGCGCTTGCCCCCCAAACGTCCGGCCATGCGTTTGCCGGGGTAGACCCGTCCGGGGGTGGTTCCGGCTCCGGTGGATCCGGGCAGGCGGTGGTTTTTAGAACCGTGCGACATGGGGCCGCGTTTGAAGTTGTGCCGCTTTTGGTAGCCCGCAAATCCGCGTCCGATGCTGTCGCCGACGACATCGACGACATCTCCAACGTTGAAGCGATCGGCTCCGATCGCCTGTCCCAGTTCGTACTCGCCAGTGCTGGCAATACGATACTCGCGCAGGTGGCGCAAGGGGGGCGATTCGGATTTGGCCAAGTGACCGAGTAGGGGTTTGTTCAACGCCTTTTCTTTCACCTGGTCGTAACCGATTTGGATGGCTTCGTAGCCGTCGGTCTCTTTGGTTTTGATTTGCGTGACCTGACACGGCCCGGCTTGGATGACGGTGACGGGAATGGCTTTCCCTTCTTCGTCAAAGATTTGCGTCATCCCTAGTTTTGTGCCGAGGATTCCAACAGACACGGGTGTATCTCCTTATCAAAAAACGCTCTCGTTAACTCGGGCGAGCGAGGTTACGATCGTTTGCTGCGCGAGGAAACGACCTTGCGAACCCCATTGCCGCAGGTTAGAGTAAAACGTATGCAGTTGGCGCGAAAGCCGATTCGTGCCGGTGGGACTTAAGCAGCAAGCCGCTCAGTATCCGACTCGATGGGGGAGTTTCGTCTGTTATCCCCCGGTCTCGCCCTAGATGTTAGGGGAGTATTCCGGCTGGGCGGTGTGGGGTTAGGGCGTTGCGTCACCGCGATCGCCAAAACCATATTTTAGCCGCGATTTACAATCATAGGCCATTGTCGGAGGCTTGTCTAGACTTTTGACAAATTTTTTTGCAAAAAATCTCGCGATCGCCCAAGGTGGGAGAAGACGAGTGTGCTGTATTGCTGATGTTCGCTTATCTTCTGGTCTATCATGGCAGTCGCGATCGCCGTCCGGGTGAATGCGCGTACCAACTGGCCCGTTTGGCGGCCGATCGCTTGCCCGAGTGCGCCTTGGCGAGTGCGGCGGCGTTGGAGTTGCACCCGCTACCGCTACACGAACAGATCGCCGAGTTTGCCGATCGCGCGGTAGCGGCGGGGTGCGATCGCGTGCGGATTTTGCCGTTGTTTCTGCTGGCGGGAGTTCACGCTTGCGAAGATATTCCCGAGGAAGTGGCGACGGCGACAAAACGCTGTCGGATCCCCTTAGATATGTTGTCCTATCTCGGTTCTCATAAAGATATGGCGGCGCTGCTGGCTGAGAAAATGGCAGCGTCTCCCCAAGTTGAAGCCTGGGTTTTAGTTTCGCACGGAAGTCGCCGCCACCGAAGCAACGAGGCGATCGCGCAATTATCGCAGCAAGTGGGAGATCGGGTCGATCGGCCGGTGGTGGCGGCATTTTGGTCGGGAGACGGGGATCTCGAAACTCGGATCGGGGAATGGGTCGATCGCGGACATCAACAGATTGGTATTTTGCCTTACTTCTTGTTTTCGGGAGGGATAACTGAGGCGATCGCCGAGTCGGTGCGCAGTTTGGGAACTGCATTCCCACAAGTGCAATTGACCCTAGCCGAACCGTTGGGAGTCGATGAAGGGTTGGTACATTTGGTGGTAGACTTTGCGGGTGATTCGATTTTAGATTGGGGCTTCAAAGGGTAGGTTTGGTAGTGCGAGCATCTTGCTCGCGTTTATAGCAGGAAGGGAGCGAGACTGGGCAAGAAGTTTAATTAATTGTAGGGGCGATTCGCGAATCGCCCCTACATTATTTTATCCGGGTTTTATCGGTTGATGTGGGTTGGAACTTGGATAACAAACGTCGTTCCTTCGCCGGGAGTCGAGCGACATTCAAACTGGCCGCCGTGACGATCGACGATAATTTGATAGGCAACAGATAGCCCCATCCCCGTCCCTTTGCCGATGGGTTTAGTGGTAAAGAACGGATCGAATATTTTCTCTCGGACGGCTTCGGGAATCCCCAAACCGTTGTCGCGGATGCGGATTTCGATCCGGGGATCGGGTTGCTGTTTGTTTTTACCCGAGCGATCGCGAACTGTACTGGTAATCTCTAAACGCGGCTCGAAATTCGGCTCTTGTTTGAAGCGCTCTTCTAGAGCATCAATGGCATTGTTGAGAATATTTAAAAGAGCCTGATTGAGTTGCCCCGGATAGCATTCGATTTCCGGCAGTTTCTCCAAGGTTTGAGTCACTTCGATCGCTCGTCGTTGGGGTTGCGCCGATAGGCGACCCGAGATCATCGTCAGGGTGCTTTCGATGCAATCATTGATATTGGCAACTTTGCGATCGGCTTCGTCCAGGCGGGAAAAATTCCGCAGCGAGAGGACAATTTTCTTAATGCGATCGGCTCCCACTTTCATCGAGTCGAGCAGTTGCGGAAAATCTTCCTTGATAAAGTCTACGTCGAGGGTTTCGAGCTTGTCGGCGATCGTCCCATTGGGGGGCAAATCGCTGTCGCGATACAAATCGATTAACTCGAACAAATCCCGCGTATACTCCTCAGCGTAGGTAATGTTGCCGTAAATAAAGCTCACCGGATTGTTGATTTCGTGCGCTACGCCAGCCACCATTTGCCCCAACGAAGCCATTTTTTCCGACTGGATCAGTTGTGCTTGCGTGCGCTGTAGCTTTTTGAGGGTCAGTTGCAACTCCATGGCCTTGGCTCGTTCTTGAGCCTCCGACGCGCGCAAGGCCGCCTCTGCCTTTTTGCGCTCGGCTAGTTCCCGTTGCAGGCGATCGAACAAATCGTGCTGGCGCAAGGCGATCCCCAACTGGACATCGAGTTGCTCGAGACACTCGATCTCGAAATCGCGCCAAACTCGGGGGCCGCTGCAAGAATGAGCGATCGTCAGACCCCACAACTTCGGGGAACCATCCGGGTTGCCATTGGGTTGCCATAAAATGGGGACGGCTAAATTGGCCTTGACCTGCAAGCCGCGCAGCAAATTTTTGTGACACTCGGCCAGATCGCTGGTTTCGATATTCTCAACGGCTCGCACCCGTCCGTCTTGGTACAGGGGAGCGTAGGTGATGTCGAAACATTCATCTTGAATGTCGCGGCCTTGAATTTGCATCCAACCGTCGGCCACCGACTCCACTTCCACGTAACCGCTCCAGTCGGCATGGAAGCGATAGATGACAACGCGATCGACGTTGAGAAAGGCGCGGATCTCTTCGACAACGGCTTGCAACACCTCTTGTAACTTCAGCGACGACCAGACGCGCTCCAAGGTTGCGGCCACCAGACGCTCGCGCCGCAATTGCTGGCGGACTTGCTCTTCGGCCAGCTTGCGATCGGTGATGTCCATAGCCGTGCCGAACAGCCACACGGACTGACCGGACTCGTCGCGCTGCACCTCGCCGCGACCGTTGAGATAGCGCAGTTGTCCGTCGGGTCGGATTAAGCGATAGTCTATGGAGTAGGGAATGCCGTCTTCCATGACGCGCGTCATGGTCGCTACCCACGCTTCGCGATCGTCGGGATGCACCATTTCGATCAGTTCGTCGAAGTTGGGGGGATCTTCTCCCGGCCAGCCGTGAATGTCAAACAGTTCCCGAGACCAAAAAATTTCGCCGCTATCGAGATCGAACTCCCAACTGCCAATATGGGCGATGGATTGAGCTTTTTCTAACTGAGACTGGCTTTGGCGTAAAGCGCGTTGAGCCGTTTCGCGATCGGTGACATCGTGAGCAAACCCCAGCATGGCAAAAATCTCGCCATTGTCGTCAGCTAGAGGAAATTTTTTCGTATCGAAGATGCGCAGGTTGCCCTCAGCATCGGTCGCGCGCTCGTTGGCATTGTGGACGATACGACCGCCCAGAGCTAAGGTGTCGTCGTGGCGGAAACCGACGAGATCGCGATCGAGATTGCCAAAAACCAAGTCGCGATCGAACCCCACCTCTAAATCCGTTTTGCCGAGCATGGCTTGGGGAGTGGTTTTGAGAGCGTCGGCGTAGCCTTGATTGACGAGAATGTAGCGGAACCGTTTGTCTTTGGCAAAAATCCAGTCGGGGGTGGCATCAATGACCGTTCGCAGCAGGCGACTGGAGCGTTCGGTTTCCTTGAGGGCCATTTCCAGAGCCGCTTGGGCCGTGGCCCGATCGTGCGATTCGATGGCCAGAGCGATGGTATAGCTCAAGTAGTTGGCAAAGTTCTGCTCGTCGATCGTCCAATGGCGGGGTTCGGCCGTATGCTCCAAACACAAAACCCCCACCGTTTCCCCGCGATGGCGAACGGGCACGTCCAGCATGGAAGTAATACCCAAAGGTTCCAGATACACCTCGCGAAACTCGCAGGTACGAGGATCTTGGCGGGCATCGTCGGCCGCGATCGTCTCTTGGCTAGCTAGGGCGGCAAAGTAGGCCGGTAAGTCCCCCGCTTGCAACTGTACGCCGCGACTGTGGCCATCGCTGCTCGATTCGTAGAGTTCGTGACAGATAATGGAAGTCTTTTCATCTCCGTAGAACCAGATACTTGCTCGTTCCACGTTCAGGGTTTCGGCCGCCAGACGGGTAATTTCACCAAAGGCAACACTTAACTTGCCATCGTACCAACTCGAGCGGGTGGCCAGTTCTAACAAACCTTGCTGCTGCTTGCTGAGCCGTTCTTCGCGATCGCGTAAAATTTCTTCGGCGGCTTTGCGAAAGCGGATCTCCGTTTCTAGGGTTGCAGTCCGTTCTCGCACCCGACGTTCGAGTTCTTCGTTGGCAACATTGAGGGCGCGAGAGGCTTTTTGGCGTTGGAGCTCGGCCGAAGCGCGGGAGGCAAACACTTCTAAAATGCCCTTAGTCTCCTCATCAGCATCCAGAGGACGGCTATCGATGACGCACAGGTTGCCCACCACTTGCCCGCCAGCATCGAAAAGCGGTACGCCTACAAAGCTCTCACCCCCCATAGAGGGGAGCAGAGTCGCTTTCGGAAACTGTTGCTGCAACTTGTCGCGATAGTGGCAGACGCGCACTTCATCAATCACGACTTGGCAAGGAGTTCCTTCTAGAGCATACGTGCATTCGTCGGCCAGATCGTCTTTGGCCCACAGGGCCAGAGTTCGCAGAGCGTTACCATCTTCGGTCAGTTCTGAGACGATCGCGTAATCCACTTCCAGCGATCGGGCCAAGTAGCGCACTAAAGCGGGGAAAAATTCTTCTCCGGTAACGGCGGCGGTTCCGGTGACAATGCTTTGCACGACGGCTTCGGTTTTGCGGCGGCGATCGATCTCTTTTCGCAGTTCTTGGTTAATTTCTTCGAGTTGTTCGGGGGTTTTCAAAGACAAAAATTGGGGCAATAGCGTCACCATGGAAGCGGCGGTGGCGCAAGAAATCAGGGCGGTGGCAGCTTGTTCGACCCCCGACAGCCAGTAGGCCGGATGCCAAAGCGTCCACACTTCCAAGAGGTGGCCGGCACCACACAAAATAATGAACGCGCCGAAGAGAATAAAAACGTTTAAAAAGGGTACGTCTTGACGCTTGAACGCGAAGTACAGCAACATCGCCGGAATGGAAAAATAGGCAACGGCAATGAGTACGTCGCTGGTCACGTGCAGCCACACTAGAGGGGTTTCCCATAGGTAGCAGTTGCCGTGAGGCATATAGTGGCTGGGCGACACTATATTTTCGAGAGCTTGCCACATAGTTAGTTTGATGTTATGACGTGCGAGCTCGGCTCGATCGACAATCGAGGTCGTGCCGCATCCGTCTTTCATTTCCCCCAAACTGCGATCGCGCCTGTACGGACGATCGCGATCGTTGACGAATGCCGGCCATAGAGCTATATATCTGCTATTCTATCGCAAACTATCGAGTTTGTTCGTTCCTAGACCTAAATTCGGCCAATTCATGTCGCCAAAAAAAGACATCGACAAGTGCGCTCTTCTTGCCGATGCCCGGTACGATGGATTGTTAAGTTAGGGGTCAATATTGCGGTACGGATGGATCCACTTCCCGGCTCCATGCCGTAATTCCACCTTTGACGTTAATACCATCAACGCCGTTTTGTTTGAGGATCGCCAAGGCTTTGGCCGATCGCCCTCCCATTTTACAGTGGGCAATCAATTTGTGACCGTTGAGCAGGGACTTAATTTTTTCGGTTCCCGTTCCTCGTTCGATATCGGGTAAGGGCACCAACACCGAACCGGGGATTTTGGCAATCTCGTACTCGTGGGGGTTGCGAACGTCAACCAGGAGAATGTCATCTGCGCCGCGATCGAGCAGTTCTTTAAGTTCGGTGACACTCATTTCAGGAATGTCCGCTTTCTGCTCTTGTTCGGCAGCTTTCGCCTGCGGAATGCCACAGAATTGCTCGTAGTCGATCAGCTTTTCGATAACGGGACGGACTGGATTGGGACGCAGTTTCAATTCCCGAAAACTCATGTTCAAGGAATTGTACAGCAACAGCCGCCCGCTAAGCGTATTGCCTTTTCGCAAGACAATTTTGACGGTTTCGGTGGCTTGAATGACTCCGATGATACCGGGTAAAATACCGAGTACGCCCCCTTCAGCGCAGGAGGGAACCATTCCCGGCGGCGGCGGTTCGGGATACAAATCGCGATAGTTGGGGCCGCCTTCGTAGTTAAAGACGGTGGCTTGCCCTTCAAAGCGGAAAATCGAACCGTACACATTGGGCTTACCCAGCATCACACAAGCGTCGTTGGTGAGGTAGCGAGTAGGGAAGTTGTCGGTTCCGTCTACGATGATGTCATACGGCTCCATGATCTCCAGCGCGTTTTCGGAAGTCAGCGGTACGTTATACTTGTCGATCTTAACGTTCGGGTTCAAGTCCAGCAGGCGCTTCTCGGCGCTGTCCAACTTGGACATGCCGACGGTGCTCTGACCGTGGATGACCTGGCGTTGCAGATTGCTCTCGTCAACCACA
>CAKZKB010000163.1 GCA_937121005.1 uncultured cyanobacterium
GGGGCGATGATTTCTGCCAGCCACAACCCCCCGGAAGATAACGGGATTAAGTTTTTTGGCGCGGATGGGACTAAGCTATCGGATGAGGTAGAAGCGGACATCGAAGCCGGGTTGCGGGGAACGCGATCGGCGGTTCCCGATAGCACCTGGGGACAGCATTACTATCGCCCAGAGTTGATCTCAGAATACGCCGAAGCCTTGCAAGCGCCGTTACGATCGACCCCTCTCGACGGGTTGCGCGTGGTGTTGGATCTGGCTTGGGGGGCGGCATCAGAACTGGCCCCAGTCGTATTTCGGGCTTTGGGTGCGGAAGTAGAAACCCTGCACGATCGTCCCGACGGCGATCGCATCAATGTCTCTTGCGGTTCTACCCATTTAGAACGCTTGCAAGGTGCGGTACTCGATCGCCGCGCCGATATTGGGTTTGCGTTTGATGGCGATGCCGATCGCGTTTTGGCGGTGGATAATTTCGGTCGTTGCGTCGATGGCGATTATATTTTATATCTATGGGGCGGCGAATTGCGGGAAATGGGTCAGCTTCCCGATAACCTTCTCGTCTCCACCGTCATGGCCAATTTAGGATTCGAGCGTGCCTGGTGTCAAACTGGGGGACAATTTATTCGGACTCCAGTGGGCGATCGTCACGTTAGCGCTGAAATGCGACGCACGGGAGCAGCGTTAGGCGGCGAACAGTCGGGACATATCATCTGCGATCGCTACGGTGTCACGGGAGATGGTTTGCAAACCGCGCTACACTTAGCGGCAGTGGTGCGTCGTCGCGGCGTTTCCCTGGGAGAACTGGTAGACGGAAGTTTTTGCACCTATCCCCAAATTCTGAAAAACCTGCGCGTCGAAGATCGCGATCGACGCACGAACTGGGAAAGCTGCGAGCCGTTGCAAACTGAAATCGAAACAGCGAAACTGAAAATGGGCGATCGCGGTCGCGTGTTAGTCCGCGCTTCGGGCACCGAACCCCTGTTGCGCGTCATGGTGGAAGCCGAAACCGACGAAATGGCCAGCTTTTGGGTCGATCGTCTGGTCTCTTCAGCACATCGCTATCTCGTGGAAGCGTAGGGGCGAAGGGCCTTCGCCCTTTCCTTCCTTTATCATCTCTATCGAGAAAGGGTCAACGCCGTTGACCCCTACAATTGGAAAAACGGCGTTTGCCCCTACCGCTTTCTCCCTTGCTTAACAGTCAATGAGTCGAGACTTATTTGCCCGCGTTGCTCTGGCCCAAATCCCCAAGATTTTGACCCTGCTCGATCGCAACCCTCACAGCCCTACCTACGGCTGTTTCGATCGCAGTTTTTGGCACTACAAAGTTATCGACTTTCCCAGTGGAATGTCCCAGGAATTTGTCTGGCCCCTGGCACTGGCCTATCATACGGATTTGCCAGAAAATCCATTTTACCAGCAGCCGGCCGTGCGCGAATGGGTGGAGGCGGGGATTTTGTTTGCGGCTCGCAGTTCCCATAAAGATGGCTCTTGCGACGACTATTTTCCCTACGAACGGGCCGGAGGTGCGGCAGCGTTTTCCTTGCTGGCTTGTTTGGAAAGCTATCAGTTAATGGGGTTGGAAAATAAAACGGCGCTGAAGTTTTTTGAGAAGCGCGCCGACTGGCTAGCCAACCACCACGAAAGCGGACGACTGACCAACCATCAAGCGCTAATTGTCTTGTGTTTGGAACTGGCTTCGCGATTGCTAAAAACTTCTAAATGGTCGCGAGCCAAAGCCAAACGGCTGCAACGGGTGCTATCCTGGCAAAGCGAGGAAGGCTGGTTTTACGAGTATGAAGGCTGCGATCCGGGCTATCACACGCTGACGGTGTGGTGTTTGGCATACCTCGATCGCCTGCGATCGCACCCACCGGACGATCGCCTGCGCGAAGCAATTCTTAAAGCAGTGGAAGTCGCCAGCATTTTTATTCATCCCGACGGCACTTATGGAGGCGAATATACCAGTCGCAATACCTATAATTTCTTCCCCCATGGTTTTGAAATAGTCGGGCGTTGGTTGCCGCAAGCGCTACGAATTAACGATTTATTTTTGAAAAGTTTGATCAATGGGTTAGAGCCGTGCTATGCTGACGATCGCATCATCGGCCACCATACTTGGAATTATCTGCTGGCATGGCGCGATTTCATTGAAGAGCGACCGCCCCATTTTCCCCGTCCTTTAGGGCGAATTTGGTTGCCAGAAGCGGGGTTACTCGTAGAGCGACGATCGACAGTTCTAGAAACAGAAACCAAAGGAGAGGTCGAAACCACTACCGAGTTGTATTTAGCACTCAACAAAGGCGGCGTTTTCAAGGTCTTTCGCGATAACAAACTGGCCATCTCCGATACGCAGTTTTCCGTGTTAGTGGGTTCGGGAAGCAAAACTCAAAATGCCGTCGCTCATCTCGTCGATACCTATCAAACGACCTTAGAAGATGACGAAATTGTGGTGCGCGGTCAGTTGGGATGGGCCAAGCAACAGCAAATGACTCCCCTCAAAGCGATCGTCCTGCGCTGGGTGATGCTGAGCTTCGGCCGCTTTTTCCCCGACTTGATTCGCAAAATACTTCAAAAAATGTTAATCGTTGGCAAGGATCCCGCACCGTTTTATTTTACCCGGACGCTGCGCTGGAAAGAGGGAAAATGGCACGTTATCGACGAATTAACGGCGCGATCGTGGCAAAACGTGCGATCGGTAGCCATCGATTGCGCTCAGACTTCCATTTACGTGGTAATGAGCCGCACGTTCG
>CAKZKB010000164.1 GCA_937121005.1 uncultured cyanobacterium
TTGGATAGGGAGCAGTCGTCCTTCTTTTTCTAACCGATGCCAAAGAGCGGTATTAGGAAGAGCTTGCAAGAGACCGAACATTGCAGTCGGAATGCTAGCCTGTTGCACGAATTCAACGATGCGATCGCCTGCGCCAGTTTTTTCTCCATCGAAACCGACAATCAAGCCAGCCTGAATTTGCAAACCCGATCGCAGAATTGTATCGATCGATTCCAGTAACGGATCGCGCAGGTTTTGGAACTTTTGAGTCACTTTCAAGCTGTCCTCATCGGGAGTTTCAATACCGATAAATACAGACCAAAAATTGCACTCCACCATCAGATCCATGAGTCCTGGGTCTTTGGCCAAATCGATGGAAGCCTCAGTCGTGAATGAAAAGGGATAATCGTGCTGAATTTGCCAAGTTTTCAATTCATCGAGTAGAATCTTGACATTGCGCTTGTTGCCAATAAAGTTATCGTCCACAAGCATAATCGTACCGCGCCATCCCAGATGGTATAAACATTCCAATTCCTGGAGGAATTGTGCGGGGGATTTAGTGCGGGGTTTGCGACCGTAAAGAACAATGATGTCACAAAACTCGCACTGAAACGGACAGCCTCGGGAAAACTGCACCGACAAACCTGAATAAGCGTCTAAATCCAATAAATCGTAACGAGGAATTGGAGTTTGGGTGACATCCGGTTTTTCTGAGGTAGAGAACCTACCGCTTGTTTCACCGCGATCGATCGCTTCGACGAACATCGGTAAGGTGATTTCCCCTTCATTGAGAATCAGATAGTCTGCACCGGCTGCTTTTGCAGGTTCGGGAGTCGAAGTCACGTAAGGGCCGCCGACAGCGACGGTTTTACCCCGACGTTTGGCTTCGCGAATTTGAGCCAGTAAATCGTCTTGCTGGACAATCATCCCAGAGAGAATGACTAATTCTGCCCACTCCCATTCGGCTTCGGTGACGGTACGAACGGCGCAATCGACGAGTTTAAATTCCCAATCTTGGGGTAAGATAGCGGCTACGGTAATTAAGCCTAAAGGGGGAAAAAGCGCTTTCTTATCTTGTAGGGCTAGGCTTTTTTCAAAAGACCAGAAACCTTGGGGAAACTGGGGATAGATGAGTAAAGTTCGCATGAGTTAATTTTCTCCAAGTTAATCGATCGGAAGCCAGCATACGGACATTTACTTAGCGATCGTCTTAGTTTCTATCATCTGTGGAGTTGGAACTTTCACATCCCAGACCAAACCGAGTTTTTCTAAACCACGAATTATCCAGCCAGCGATGTCGATTTGCCACCATTTCCAACCGACGATCGCCGCATTGGGAAAGGCGTGATGGTTGTTATGCCAAGAGTCGCCTAAAGTGGGGATGGCAATCCAAATATTGTTCGTACTGCGATCGCCACTTTCTAAAGGACTGTTACCGATAATATGCGCGATCGAAGTAATGCTCCAAACCAAGTTTTGCGTCACGCAAATTCGTACTAACCCTCCCCAGAGAAAGCCGTAGAATGCTCCCAACCAAGAGTTAGTTAGAATTCCACCTGCTAAAGTCGGAACCAGCAAACCGATCGCGATCCACAGAAAATACAAGCTATTGACCTTAGCAATCGTTTTGTCCCGAAGAATGTCAGAGGTGTAGTAAAGTGGATTGGGGAGTTTGTGATCCACTGTCCACCCCATATAAGAATGCCACAGACCTTCCCATTTCCCCAACTGCTTCTCACCCTTAAAGTAAGGCGAATGGGGATCGTCTGGGGTATCGCTGCACTCGTGATGGAACCGATGCAACGCCACCCAAAATGCCACGTTTCCTTGACCCGCCATCGATCCCAGTATTGCTAGAATGACGCGCACTGGGGTTACTGCTTTAAAGCTACAATGGGTAAAGTGGCGGTGGAATCCGACTACAATTCCCATTGTGGTCAGAAAGGTCGCGATCGCAAAAATACTCATTTCGATCGCCCCAATGGGATAGCCGAATAACAGCAAACCGACAGCGACAGTCAATCCCAAATAAGATAAGGTATTAACCGCGATCGCGTGAATTTTTTGGATGCGTTGCAGGCGAGGATTTTTAACGGTTTTGCTCAGTTTCCGTTTGGGAGGGACAGAGTTTTGAACTTGAGTCGCAGTCATCTCAATTTTAGATTTTAGATTTTGGATTTTGGATTGACCCCTCGGATAAATCTGGGTGTTTGTATCCAGAATATTCTCGGTCATTGAACGATTCCCACAAGTGAATTTTGTTTTGCGATCGATATCAATCGATATCAATTGATTGTAGAGGCGATTCGCGAATCGCCCCTACAATTGGCGTTCGCCTGTTTTTTCGCTAAGCGATCGCGAAAATTGTTCGTAGGTTTTTATGTTTTCCTGAATAGCTACACCGATCGATCCGCTTGCTGCCATCAAGCGAAACTCCCGGTTTTCAGGTGAGAGATAGTCAACCTTGCCAAACACTTGCCGAAATTCGGCTAGCAGGCGTTTGTGGTATTTCAAGGTGACGTGAAATCCTTCATGTTCGTGGCAGAAACATTGCTCGATCCAAGAGAGTGCTTCCTTTCCAGACATGGCGAAAAGGGGCGATCGCAACACCTTATAAAAGAAATACATAAACTCTTCGCTGTCTTTCACAAACCGACCCGGTAACACACCAGACAGTCCTCCTAGCAAACTGGCTTGCATATTCGAGAACATTTGATTGGCGACCCATTTTTCATAAGCGTTGGGTTTGGGGAAATTTTTATAGAATTCTTTAGCAAGAGTCTGAGAAACAATGGTATGGAACGATTCATCAAGGAAATGGTAGCGAGAAATGGCAGTCGGAGCCGGAATAAAGTCACCGTTTCGCTCTAACTTGAGAAAGTGCTTAGAATAGCACAATTCTTGACCCTTCAGCAGCACGTTAGCCGCAAACCGAATCGTGAAGGCTTGGCAAGCCAAAAAGGGAGAACTGCCAATATTATATGTAAAAAACTTTAACTGAGCCGCCGATCCGATCCGCGACGATACGCCATAGGTGGGAACTTGAGATAGCTGACCCTTTGTCTCTAATTCTTGCAAGAAGGGAGAATAATAGTCTGCATAATCGCGTAGCATTACTTTGGAGATCGATCGCAAGCCGTTATCCAGCCAAGTTTCCGTCCAATGCTTGGAACTTCGTTTCTGAGATTTTAGCGATTGAGAACTGCCAATAAAGGTTTTACCCAATAAAGCAAACTTGAGTTTCGTACAAACTTTCTGGAAGGTAGCGACGTGGATTTTTTCTTGGGAGGTTTCGAGTTCTAGCTCTTGACAGAGCGTATCGTATCCTCCTACTTATTCAAACAGACTACCTGCAATTTGGTTGTAGATAATCGCGCCAATTTCAGTGG
>CAKZKB010000165.1 GCA_937121005.1 uncultured cyanobacterium
GAATTTCTGGAGTCCTATCCACCCCCTGCTTTTTTCAGTTTTTCAGCAAACCCTAGTTATGACAAAACAGTAAAACTCTGGAGTCGGAATGGGAAACTACTAAAAACACTATCGGATCATGATGATGTAGTCTACGACATCGATTTTAGTTCTAATGGAAAGCTATTAGCTTCAGCTAGTTGGGATGGGACAGTAAAACTCTGGAATCGTGAGGGTGTCTTGTTAGAGACGATCGAAGCTGACAAAGATCGAGTCATCGGCATTCGCTTCAGCCCCGATAGCAAAATCCTAGTTTCTGTTGGCGAAGACGAGACAGCAAAAATTTGGAGTTTAGATGGAAGTCTGCTTAAAATTTTGACAGGCCATAAGGCTATTGTTTCCAGTGTTGATTTCAGTCCCCATGGCAAAACACTTGCTACCTCTAGCTGGGATAAAACTGTAATACTTTGGAACTTAGATGAGTGGACGCTAGATGTAGATGCACTACTCGATCGCGGTTGCAATTGGCTCGAAGACTATCTCAAACACAGCCCCAATGTCACCGAGGACGATCGACAACTGTGTGGTGTCAAAGCCGCTCCTCAAGTGTTAGAATGAGGACGATCGAGCCAATGATTCAGTTATTCGGGCTGCTTTAAAGTTAGCAAAAGAGAGTAAGTCTGAAGACGCTGAGTTCTACAACTCTCGCCGAGGATCGAATGTCTCGATTTGACGCAACTTTTCGTAGAGTTCTCGTTCGCGATCGCTAATCTCTTTTGGGGCGACAATTTGAATTTCCACCAACTGATCGCCGCGTTTTTCCACTCCCGTCGGATAACCTTTCCCCGATAGGCGCAACCGCGCCCCCGATCGCACTCCGGCCGGTAAGGACATTTTCACCGTTCCGTCCAAAGTGGGCACCGGGATCGCGCCCCCTAACACCGCTTCGCTGGGCGTTACCGGAACCGTACACACCACGTCCGGCCCCTCCAACCGAAATACCGAGTGGGGGGCAACGGTAATTTTCAGATACAGATCGCCGCCGTTGGTGCCCTGACCCCGGAGGCGAATGCGCTGGCCGCTGACCATTCCCATGGGCATTTTCACTTCCAGCGATCGCCCGTCTTCGAGGCGAATGCGTTCCCGACCGCCACGATAGGCTTTATCTAAAGGTAACGTCAGCCTCGCTTCTACGTCTCGGGGCGCTTGCGAAGGGACGGTATAGGTTTTTTTACTCGTCGTCGGCCGAAAAGGATTGTCCGTTTCCACCCGCGTACCCGGCCGCGGTGCGCCGTTGCGGTGCAAAACGTTGTCTAAAAAACTCTCAAAACTGGGATATTGGTCGAAGACATCGTTACCCGCGCCGTTGCGAGAGGGTGTGCGCGATCGCGTTTTGGTCGTCGTTCGTCCGGTGCGTTTTTGCTTCCACAATTTGGCAAAGCGATCGTATTGTTGGCGCTTCGTCGCATCCGAAAGAATGTCGTAAGCCTCGCCAATATCTTTGAACTTTTCCTCAGCACTATTGTCGCCAGGATTGACATCGGGATGGTATTTGCGGGCCAAGCGTCGAAACGACTTTTTAATCTCGTCGTTGGACGCACTAGGCGCAACCCCCAGAATTTGATAGTAGTCCTTAAACGTTTGCATTGCCATTAATGACCAGCCCCATACCAAGTGTCACTTAAACCGGAGTATCGATCGTTGTTCGTTGCTCGTTGTTGCGTTGTTCGTTGACTAAAACCAATCGTCATCATCGTCCCAATCCTCATCGTAAGCGTTCGTGCGCGGCATACGCGATGGCGAGGTGGTACGATAGCGCCGTCGGGGGCGATCGAATTCGTCATCTTCACCCGTAAAGGTGCGGCGAATGGCTCCGAAAAAGTCGTCGTCTTCGTCGTCCATGCCGTATTCAGAAACTTCTCGTTTGAGTTCGTACAAGGCATCTTGCAAGTTGGCACTGGCTAAGTCTACACCGCGATCGTCGGCTCGGGCCAAACTGTCCCGCAATTGGGCGATCGCGCTTTCAATGCGCCGCCGCGTGCCCGAGGCAAATTGCATCCCAAAATCCAATGCGGCTTCGCGTAACTGGCGTTCCGCTTGAAACGCCAAGGCTTCGGCACGATTGCGCCGTTCTATTTTCTCCCGACGCAGGCGATCGGTTTCCGCAAATTTTTCGGCTTCTTGGATGGCATTGCCGATTTCTTGTTCGCTAAGATTGGATGCCCCTTGAATGGTAATACTTTGCTCCCGTCCAGTGGCGCGATCGAGGGCGCTAACTTGTAAAATGCCGTTAGCATCCACATCGAAAGAGACCTGAATTTGCGGAATACCGCGCGGGGCAGGAGGAATCCCAATCAGCTTGAACCGACCTAAAGACTTGTTGTCTTTGGCCATTTCTCGTTCCCCTTGCACGATATGAATTTCCACTTGGCTTTGATTGTTTTCGGAGGTGGAAAAAATATCCGATCGCCGCACGGGAATCGTTGTATTGCGCGGAATCAAGGTTTTGACCACACCGCCAGCCGTTTCGACTCCCACCGAAAGCGGCGAAACATCCAGCAACAAAATATCGGGCATTCCCCCTTCTAGAATGCTCGATTGAATGGCAGCCCCCACCGCCACCACTTCGTCCGGGTTGACATTTTGATTCGGTTCCTTGTTAATCAAACTGCGAACCAAATCCTGCACCAAAGGGATGCGGCTAGAACCGCCAACTAAAACCACTTCATCGATTTGGCGCGGGTGCAACTTGGCATCGATCAGCGCTTGCTTGAGAGGACGGCGCAACCGGGAAACCAAGTCGCCGCAAAGCCCTTCAAATTGTCCCCGCGTCAGCCGCGTTTCGATGTGTTTGGGGCCGTCTTCGGTGGCAGTAATAAAGGGTAAATTGATGTCGGTGACACCCACACCGCTAAGCTCGATTTTCGCTTTTTCGGCCGCTTCGTTGAGGCGCTGGAGAGACTGACGATCGCGCCGCAAGTCCACTTTTTCCGCTTCTAAAAATTCCTCTGCCAGCCAGTCTACAATTTTGCGATCGAAATCGTTACCTCCCAGTTGGGAATCCCCGCAAGTAGACTTGACTTCAAACACGCCATCGCCGACTTCTAATATCGAAACGTCGAAGGTTCCACCCCCCAGATCGAACACCAAAATGGTTTGGTTGTCCCGGCGATCGAGTCCGTAAGCCAACGCTGCCGCCGTCGGTTCGTTGATGATGCGCTTCACGTCTAACCCAGCAATGCGCCCCGCATCGCGCGTCGCTTGGCGCTGGGCATCGTTAAAATAGGCAGGTACGGTAATCACGGCTTCCGTCACGGGTTCGCCCAGGTAGCGGCTGGCTTCCTCGGCGAGTTTCTGGAGAATCATCGCCGATACCTCCTCGGGGGCGAAGTCGCGACGCATCCGAGGACAGCGAACTTTGATATTGTCGAACTCGTCGCGGCGGATGGTATAGGGAACCCGCTTAGAAGTGGGGTTGAGCTCGCTGTATTTGCGCCCCATAAACCGCTTGACGGCATAAAAGGTGTTTTTGGGGTTGAGTACCGCTTGTCGCCGCGCTAGCTGCCCGACGAGTTTTTCGCCATCCTTGCTGAAGGCGACAACGGAGGGGGTAGTCCGCATCCCTTCGGCGTTGGCAATGGCGACGGGTTTGCCGCCTTCCATAACGGCGACGACGGAGTTGGTGGTTCCGAGGTCGATGCCGACTACCTTGCCCATAGTACGCGCTTGTGTGGTGATTGCTGCTTCGATCGTATCAGGATAGCACCAAACCTGGCATCGCGTCCGGGATGGAAACCGATCCGAATCGATGTCACCTCATTGAATACTATTGTCTGTAGACTCCCAGAGAACTGTCTGAGATATTCGGTTACATGAAAACCCTTCACAAGGCTTTGGCAACAGTTTTGGTTCGCCATCGAATCGCCGCTAAACTCTCCCAAGAAGAACTTGCCGATCGAGCAAGCATACATCGTACTTATGTGAGCCAAATTGAGCGTGGGCTAAAATCTCCCACATTATCTGTGTTTTTTGAAATATCGAGAGCTTTAAATGTTGTTCCTAGTCAGTTAATTGCTGAAGTAGAAAAGGAAATCAATGACTAATACCTATAAAGTAAGGGAGAGCCTTGAGATTAACTGTGGTTTCGTAGTAGACAGTCAACAGATTTTAACTGCATTGGAAAGAAGTTCTAAGATTTTGTTTCAGGGGATAGTGACTTTAACTATCCACAAGTGACTGGTGTTTTTTATTCTAACACTCTTGTTCGTGATGATTGGGGAAAAATTAGTGGAACAACAGGCAGAAATACTAAGGTAACAGGTATGCAGTCAAGTGGGAAAAAGAAGATGGGTTTAGGATGGGTTGCTGTGATCGATCGACCTGAGTACATATCTACTTATCAAAATATACTCAAGTTTAAAATTCAGTAAATAGATCGAGTTGTTGTACCTTGCGAGACTTATAATATATCATCTCTTTACTGGTTTTACCAGCGACCCCTTTTAAATGTAAAAGGGGTTTAAAGGGTAAGTAGTCTCCACACATCCCTAGATCGAAAACTCTTCGATCCTTTTCTACTAAAATTACATCTTTTTTCCAATTTTCTCCATATAAAGAGTAAGCTGCCGAGCCAGCAAATGGTTCTACGATTGTCGAGAAATTAGGTACGGGATAATACTTGGCAACTTGCTTTTTTCTTCCGTAGTAATAGAACACTGCTTCTTGTTGATGAGTGAAAACAATTTACAATAGATTAACATAGTATTTACAGTTTGGCAAGCATATCCGCTCGCCGTGCTATAATGAGATCGTCCCTCTCAGTCAATCCTGACACTATGGGAATCCGAGCCATACTGGAATGGGACGAGGAAACGCGATCGTATTCTGCAACTTGTCCCGAATTGAACTTCGTTTCCTCCTGCGGCGATACTAAAGAGGAAGCGATCTCCAATCTTCAATAGGCGATCGCTCTTTTGCTAGAACCGCTTCCTGACGAACTGCCTTTGTGCTACAATACCGAGTAAGCCTGACTGTATCGAGTGGAATTGCCCCATGAGCAAACAACTGACTTTAGAACTGAATGACGAAGTTTACAACAACTTGCAGCAGCAAGCGCAAGCTATCGGTTTATCCGTTACAGAATTAGTCACTTACCGCTTAACGCAAAACCCTCTTTCTGAAACTAACACTTCTTTAACTGAGGCTGAAAGAGAGAAAGCGCGTATGAACTTTCGGAGTCACGCCGGATCTATCTCTCTTGGTTATCCCACAGATGCAAATAACGAGAGTATCGATACTGACTTAGCCAAAGCATATATGAAGGAATAGGGATCGGTTAGTGTTACTAGATACATCCGGTTTGCTCTGCTATCTACACCGTGACGAACCACAACATCAAAAAGCTGTCCAGTTTCTCGATGGTACGAATAAGATGTTACTTACTCACAGCTATATTTTAGCTGAATTGGTTGCATTGGCATGGATTCGTCGCTTTCCTCGCCCTGCTGTGCTATCCTTTGCACTAGCATTACTCGATAACCCTGATATTGAAACGGTATGGATCGATGAAAAAGTTCACAGAGAAGCGATGCAGCTTTTAATGGTAAGACAAGACAAAAGTTACTCTTTGTGCGATGCAGTTAGCTTTGTTATTATGAGAGAGCGTGGTATTGTAGAAGCATTAACAACCGATCGACATTTCGCACAAGAAGGGTTTTTGTGTTTGCTGAAAAATGACACCAACTAGCGACAGTTATTACGATAATGACCGCAGGAAGAACAGTTAATTCTCAAAATCAGGAGTGGGGAACGCCCGAAAAATACGTCAAGGCTGTTAAGTCTGTTTTTGGTGGAGAAATCGATCTAGATCCCTGTTCCAATCAATATTCTATTACTCGTGCCAAAGTAGAATATGTGTTACCAGAAAACGATGGACTGAAAAAGTCTTGGGATTTCAAAAGGATTTTTGTGAATCCTCCTTATGGAGCCGATCGCGAAAGAGGAACAAATATTAAAAATTGGCTCGATCGCTGTGCTGAAGCAAATAATAATTATGGATCTGAAGTGCTGGCTTTAGTTCCAGTTGCTACAAATACAGGACATTGGAAAAAGTTCGTTTGGGGTAAAGCAACAGGTGTTTGCTTTCTTTACGATACGCGCCTCCGCTTTTTAGTGAATGGGAAAAATGAAGGAAAAGGAGCGCCTATGGCTTGTGCAATGATTTATTGGGGAGATAATTACGAACGGTTCTTTGATGTTTTTCTCGAATTTGGCGCTGTTTTAGATTTACGACCGCTAGTTGGCCAAGTTATTGGCAAGTATCGTCAACTATCATTGCCAGTTTTGTTGTAAAATAATTCAAGACATTTCGTCTATTGCCGTGCTACAATGAGATCGTCTCTCTACGTCAATCCTAATCCGACGATCGTCCGAGTCATACTCGAATGGGACGAGGAAACGCGATCGCACTCCGCAACTTGTCCCGAATTGAATTTCGTTTCCTCTTGCGGCGATACAAAAGAAGAAGCGATCTCCAATCTTCAAGAGGCGATCGCTCTTTTGTTAGAACCACTTCCTGACGAACTGCGCGATCTTGACTCTTCTGAGGCGATCGACGTGCTATAATGCAAGAATAATCGCCACTCTGTAAAACCCGATCGTCCCATGAGTAACCAAGAAGCCGTTATCGAACTGGTAAAACGCTTGCCACCGGATCTTTCTCTGTACGAAATTGCTCGCGAAATCGAGTTTGTGGCTGCGGTTCGCGAAGGTTTAGAAGAGATCGATTCTCCGACGGAGACGCTTCGCGAACGCGGTGAAGGAATTGACATAGAGAAAGTAGAAGAAGCGATCGAATCATGGATTACCGAGTAATTCTCTCGCCTAAAGCAGTCCGAGATCTAGAGGCGATCGTCCTTTTGCTAGAACCGCTTCCTGACGAACTTCTCTATGCTTGAATTTTTCGGTATCTCACAGGTAAAAAATAACAATGAATACAAAAGTAATTACGATCCGCGTTGATGCGGAAACTGCACGAATGTACGAGTCTGCTTCTGAAAGCGATCGCCAGAAACTCGATCTCTTACTCAATTTAAAGCTACGGGATGCAATGAATAAAAAGCCTGCTTTAGAAGAAATTATGAACAACATCAGCGATAAGGCGATCGCACGAGGATTAACCCCAGAAATTCTTGAATCTATTCTTAGCGAGTCGTAGCTATGCGTTGTGTCTTCGATACCAATATTTTAGTTAGTGCATTGTTGTTCAAGACTTCTACCCCAAATCGAGCATTTCGCTATGGATTGAGAAATGGAGAAATTCTACTGTCTATAGAGACGCTTGAAGAACTACGAGAGGTACTCAACCGGAAGAAATTCGATCGATATGTAGACAAAAACGACCGAGCGCAATTTTTAGAAGAACTGTTGGTGCGATCGCTGCTTGTTACGGTAACTGAAACAATCCAAGTTTGTCGAGATCCTAAAGACGATAAATTTTTAGAGTTAGCTGTTCGTGGGAAGGCTGACTATATTATCAGTGGCGATCGAGACTTGCTCGTTCTCAATCCCGAGAGAACGACGCTTTGGCTAGAAATGCTGGTTGCTTTAGGTTTAGAAGTGGCGACAGTCACGGTTTACTCGAATTGTTGCCTGCGAACGGTAAATTTGACGGAGTTCCTCTAAAGTGGCGATCGTCCCCACACCCTACCCAAAGCGGGTGAGCGGGGGGCTTCCCACAAGAAAAGCTAAATTTATGTTGTATAATCAATCAAATCGAGCGAGCGATCTGCTTGCACAGCTTTAACTCTCGCTGCTGGGGATTCCAATCGACGCGATCGAAGACCTGCGATAAAATAAACATACCCCGGCCGCATTCGGAGAGCTCCGAGGGCAAGACGTTGGCGTGAGGGTTGCAACAGCAGTCGGCCTCGGCCTCGGCGACTTCGGCATCGCCGCTATTGCAGATCGTCCAAGAATAACAGCGGTCGCGACACGAATAGCGCACGGCGATGGTTTTGCTGGGGTCGAGCTTGTTTCCGTGCTTGACAGCGTTAACCAGGGCTTCTTGCAGTCCCAGGCGGAGTTCGTTTTGCCAGTCTTCGGGCACTCGAGCCAGTAACAAGTCTAAGACGGGAGCCAGGTACAGTGTCGAAGGGAAACTAACCGTACCGACGTTACGTCGCGGGGGACGTTTGGGAATAGCGATGACAGAGAAAATCACGTATCTTCCAGGTAAATCGACATGAATTGATGTAGCGCAGCCCCGAAGCAGGTTGAGGGGTTCGGCACAGCCGAGTCACCCGTTGTCACTGCTGCGCGATCGCGGCGAGCCAGAAGAAATCTCACCGCCAGGAGGGGGAGCGATCGCCGATACTATCGGACGCAAACGTACCAATAGAGATGGAACTGCCACTGCCGAAAACCTCATCATGTACCGAATTAACCCATAATTCGCCTCTTCCATTGTATCGATATTTGCCAAAAATGCCACCGATTGTCTTTGCTAATCGATCGCGAGGGGGCGAAAATGCGCGATCGCTCTGTATCAATCGCGGCTGGGAAACGGGAAAAACGGCACAAAAGAGGGGAGTCTAGCGGCTTTGGCAGGAGGCGATATTTTTGTCATCAAACGATGACATTTTCGGGATCGAGCCTAAATGAACGTGAGTTCGACGGAACCAGAAAACAGTTTAACTGCCCGAGGCAACCCGCCGACTTTCAGGCAAAACGGGGAGAGTTGCCAAAAAACACCCTCCCCACAGGGAAAGGCGATCGGCTAACTTATCCAATCCAAATGGAGCTAAGCGGACTCGAACCGCTGGCCCCCTCAATGCCATTGAGGTGCTCTACCAACTGAGCTATAGCCCCTTGCTATGCTTTGCTATCCTAACAAATCTTTTTTGCTTTCGTCAACCCCTGCGCTCTAGCTTTTTTATCGCTCCCCCAGTTTACCAGTCGCTGCCGTTCCAGAACGTTTCCGCCGATCGATCGGTATCCAAGATAACCGAACTGTAGCGATCGCGGCTGGCCGTATCGGAGGCGGTCGGATAGGCACTCATTTGCGTGAGGTGGCCGACGCAGTTGTTCATTAAAAAGTAAACGCCGATGGTCGCAGCCGCCGCAGTGGCCACCAGGGTTCCGGCCAGTCCGAGGGAGAACTCGCGGTAGTACACTGCCTCTTGCATGAGGTGGAGCGACCACGCAACGAGAGCAATGGCAAAAAACAAAATTATAAACATCGTTTACATATCGTAACTATTCTCATGTTGACATAGGTTAGCCTCTCTTGTAAAGGTCAAATCTGCGATCGCTCATCCCATCGGCTGACGCACGGGTACGCGACGATCGCGTAAGAATGTTTTGATTTCGTCCACGCTTAGCTGACCGTAATGTAACAGGGAAGCCAGCAGGGCCGCCTCGGCTTTGCCGTCAGTGAGGGCTTCGTAAATGTGCTGGCAGTTGCCGGCCCCGCCCGAGGCCACAACGGGAATTTCCACGCGATCCGCGATCGTCCGCGTCAGCGCTAAGTCGTATCCGGCCTGGGTTCCGTCCGCATCCATGCTGGTGACGAGGAGTTCGCCCGCCCCGCGTTTTTCCACTTCTTTCGCCCAGGCGATCGCGTCGAGCCCGGTATTTTCGCGCCCCCCGCGCACGTAGACATCCCAGCCAGGATTTTGCGGATCGCTGCGGCGACGAGCGTCTATCGCCACGACGATACACTGGTTCCCGAAGCGATCGGCCGCTCGGTTGACGAACTCGGGATCGCGGACGGCGGCTGAGTTGATACTGACTTTATCGGCTCCGGCTCTTAACAATTTTTTAATTGTTTCTAAGGATTGGATGCCGCCGCCGACGGTGAGGGGAATGAAAACGCGATCGGCGGTGCGATACACCACGTCGATGATGATGTTGCGTTGTTCGTGGGTGGCGGTGATGTCGAGGAACACCAGTTCGTCGGCTCCCGCGTCGTTGTAGACTTGTGCCAGTTCGACCGGATCGCCCGCGTCGCGCAGGTTGACGAAGTTTACGCCTTTGACGACGCGCCCCGCTTTGACATCCAGACAGGGAAGAATGCGTTTGGCCAGCATGATTGGGTGAGTTGGGTTGCCAAGGTACGATTGTACAGCAAGGGAGCAGGGATGAAGGCGATCGCTTTGGGGGTTTGCTCCTACCCAACTTCATTGACCGAGAATATCATGGATACAAGCCCCCGAATTTATTCGTGGAAAACCAAC
>CAKZKB010000166.1 GCA_937121005.1 uncultured cyanobacterium
CAAAATCGGTGCGGTTTTCGAGACGGGAATGCGAATGGGAGGATAGGGTAAATTCGCCACCCACACGCCGCCAACGGCCGCGATCGTCCCCAGTCCGACCCATTTTATCCACCCACAAACCCCCGGTTTCTGGTTGGCACGGGCTGCGTTACGATAGGCCTTAGCGCTAAACTTAGGAAATAGATCGTCGAGGGCGCGACGGATTTCGGCTTGAGTCAGAGGCGTACCTGTTTGCCAGCGTAACTTTTCTAGCCGTCGCATGGCTAGATCTTCTTGCACCCGCCCCACCGGATCGTGGCCGGCTTGCCTGCGAACTTCTTTGGCTAAAATGGTGTAGGCGCGATCGCTCAAACGGTACATGGCAGCCCCTTGGTTCGTACTCGGTCTGAAGTCTAGGATACCCTTGCTGGCTATGCTTCTATCTATCTCTCTGTGTAAACTCCAGATTTTTACGGATTTGTTACAAAAATTTACAGTTATCTTGCAGTTGGAAGCGTCAAGTCGCTTCGCTCCAATTCAGAATTCAGAGTTCAGAATTAAGAACCTCTGTTAATTGCCTTATCTGCGACTACCATATTTCCGTTGCAGTCACCGCCACAACCAACGACAGAATTACCAAAAGCGAGACCAAAATCCTTTTTTTCGTCGTCTGCAAGAATTTTCTCTGCTTCGGAGTTTCCATGTCTATGTTGGCAATAGAAAGAGCGCTTCGAGGCTCAGCAACAACCATTGTATTGATATCGCGGATGGCAGCTTCGCACTTTTCTACTTTTTTATCGAGTTCGAGTTCTTGATACAACTGTAAAGCATTTTGGTAGGCTTCTAGCGCTTCCCAAGCGCGATCGATGCGAATGTAAGCGTAACCTAAGTTAAACAGAAGGGTTGCATTTTCCCACTGAGTACCAATTTCTAGGCTAATGCCCAGAGATGCTTTATAAAAGTCAATCGCCGCGTAATATTTATCGCAACACGCCACCGCTATAATGGATAATTGATTCTAGCGCTTTCACGGAAACATTCAGCAATGCTACACTACTTTACCTGTCCCCACTGCGGAATCGACGTACCGATCTCAGCGCGTGCTTGTCCCGAATGCGGTTCGGATAGAGAAACGGGGTGGTCGGAGGCGGCGAGTTACAGCCATTTGCTGCCCGATCGCGGCGACTCGGCCCCTTCTAAAAAGCGCTGGCCCAAACAAGCGATCGTGTTTGTTGCCATCTTCGTCTTGGCGGCATTTTTGGCCGCTAGCGGCTTAGGTTGGAGTTTACCAATTTTAGCAGTAGTGGGGGCGATCGTCTATTTTTCTCGCCGTCAAACCACCTCTGGAAATTGGCTGCGAGAACGGCAACTCTACGGTCAATTGTTGAACCGGGCGCGAGGCGATCGCAGTTTGGCCGATCGCTTGGTAGACTACGAACGGCGACGTTCTCCCAATTCGACGCGATCGCAGTGGTTGGACAATGCAATTTATCGCTGGGATCGCGATCGTCGCTAGCCACGCGCGAAACGAGCCAGACGCGATCGCCATCGTAACTGTCGCGTTTGCCAGTACAATAGTACCGGGATTTGATAGTATTCTAAAATCAGCCAAGCCACAAGGCTAAAATGGGCTAAAAATGTCATTCCCGTCCAGACAATGGGAAACCATTGCAGGCCGCTACCCGATAGCGGCGGGAACAGATAGGCCATCGTTCCGACGATCGTCGGGGGAAGCAGGGTAAAGGCGATCGCCACCAGCCAGACTTCCCAGCCGAGGCGATCGCGATCGCTACTGCCAACTTGCCAGCGATCGCCTTGCCAACGCCAGGTTAGCGGCGGCGAACTGTCGGCCAGTTGTACCGACTGACGTTCTAAATTAGCCGTAAAAATATGATTGCACGTCACGCATCCGAAGGCTTCAGTCAATGCCAAGCCCGAAATTTGTCCGCGACGGCACAGAGGACAGGGATAGGCTTCTCGATAGTCGAGTGAAGGAGAGGGAACGGACATTGCGGGTTCGTTGCGATCCTTTTTGACATTATACCGAATCGGCGATCGGATCCCCAATCTGGATTTCTGGTTCGCTAAACTCTAAAATCGATCGACCCGATCGCGATTGTCTATGCCTGCATCCAACCCATCCAAATCATCTCGATCGCCGCGTCAAGGGGTTTTTGTCGGCCATATCGGCATCGATCTCATCTATTTGAGTCCCGAAGCGTTGAGTTCCAACCAAAAATTAGCTGCCCTCGACTGGGCGATCGCGGCTGGTGGCCCGGCGACCAATGCGGCGGTGACATTTGCTTATCTGGGCGATCGTCCTGTATTGGTTGGCAGTTTGGGTCATCATCCTTTGACCGAACTCGCCCGTACAGATTTAAACGATCGCGGTGTTATTCTAACCGATCTCGATGCCGATCGCGCCGAACCGCCGCCAATTTCTTCCATTGTGGTCAACCAAGAAAATGGCGATCGATCGGTCATCTCTCTGAATGCAGCCAAGTCTCAATTGAGTGCCGATCGCTGTCCCGATACCTTGCTAGACGATGCGGCGATCGTCCTCATTGACGGCCATCAAATGGCGTTATCGGTGGCTGTAGCTAAAACTGCGCGATCGCGTCAAATTCCGGTTGCGATTGATGGTGGAAGCTGGAAACCGGGCTTCGATCGGGTTTTACCCTTTGTGGACTATGCTGTTTGTTCGGCGGACTTTTTTCCGCCAGGATGCCGCGATCGGGCTGATGTTTTCGATTTTTTGACTCAGTTTGGCATTGCCAATATTGCCATTACTGACGGGCCGCGACCCATTGAAGTCCTGAATCGGGGCGATCGACACAGTGTAAACGTGCCGTCAGTGGAGGCGATTGATACTCTGGGGGCAGGCGATATTTTCCATGGGGCGTTTTGTCATTTCATCGGCGATCGCGAGTTTAGGGAGGCTTTATCCGGGGCTGCGGAAGTGGCGGCCCGTTCGTGCCAATTTTTCGGAACGCGATCGTGGATGTCATTTCAACGAACAACAACAAACATTATTCCGTAGGGGCTAAGCATTCGCACAAGAACATTAAGATTTCGCAGGTAAATCAGTTGGCGAATGCTTAGCCCTCCCCAGGGCGATCGAGGTTTACCATTATCGCTAGACCAATTGAAATCTATCCTTACAGAAACCGGGTTTCTACATCGCAGAGTCAGTTCGATCGGGCAGTAGCTTGGCTTATATGGAGCGATCGACTTCTCTTTCTAAGACTGATTTTAACTTCTGCAAAGCATCATCATAGCTCAGAAACTGAATTTCAGCAATTGCATTTGGTACGCCTCGCGGGAACCTTGAGACGCTACGATCGACTTCGTAAAGTAAAATAATAGGGATCTTGGCAACATCAGCGTAAGCAATTTCCATCCCTACACCGATTGAGGGACAACCAATATAAGCAACTATTAGATCTGAATTGGTGACTTGATATTTATCAATCTCAAATACTTTCTGAGGACTGAGATCTGGATTGGCAATTGGATCGGTATTTAGATGGGGAACGTAAGCCTGAAGCCCAAAGTCTCTACATAAAGAACCAATAGCTTCATAAAAGGCTTTTATGCTAACCGGATCCTCCACTCCAGTTAGCGCACCTGAAATATACGCTGCGGACTTTTGTTGTATGCTCATTTTTTGTTTCCTGTCGTAAAAAAGCTGTAAATTAAAGGTGAAAATGCAGCAATTAAAGTGGCGACAGCCGATCCTCTCTCTGGAAATAGAATACACAGCCCTATCCCGGCTACAGCAATAACTGTAGCTATACCTGCATTTCGTCCTAAACGATCGCGCTCTTCTTGCTTTTCTTTTCTATCTGCTAAAATCTTTTCGCGATCGAGTTGCTTCCATAAATCTTTGCGATCGATCTCACGAGGAAGATTAACAACTGATTCAGTTTTGACTTGATAAAAACAAATTGTACAGAACTCCTCTTTGAATTTTAGCTCTGTGGAGGTATCTAAATGATTGTGTACGGTGACGAGCAAGCTACCTTTCCAATCCGGATCTACAGTGGTCGAGATATGAGAAAGACCTTGTATAACGGATTTAGAAACCATAGAATGAATGGTTCCAGAAATCGACTTTGAAAGAGTAATCTTCTCTAAAGTCTTGATAACCACTGTATCGCCAGCTTCAATCTCTAGCTTTCCCTGTTGCTGAATGTTAACAATCTTCTTGCTTTTCCAGGAAAAAGCCTCTTCTCCAACCCTCAGATCGTAGCCCACAGGAGACAAGCAATCTTCGTTATAAGGGTCTAAAGACAATCCTTTATCTGGGTCTGACATGGCCTGCTGAATATCGACATCGCTATACATAGTTTAGTCAGCCTCCTTAATGTACAAAGTTGTTTTTAGGTTAAGATGCGATCGCAGGCAACTAAAGTCAGGTGTATCAAACAATACCCATTTCCTTGTAAAGGAGTTATTTCGACTCAGTTGCCATTTTTGTCACAACTTATGTCTTATCTTGTTCGTAAGCTACTCCCTGTTGCAAACAGTTTGCTGCTTTTTGCAATTCGATACCGAGATAACCAATATGGTCGGGGGCAATGGCGGGGGATGCCATACAAATCTCCCTAATTAACTTTAGCGGATTGCGGCCGCGATAGCAAGTGACTTCTTCTCCACTGTGGGGAGTTGTTTGTTTGACCGCGATCGTCCCCTGTTCGAGTTCGATGATAAAATTCCCGACCGGATCGGCGTAGTCTCGCTGCTGGCAGATCCTGGCATATTGGAGATCGATAAGCCGATCGGCATTCTCCCAACAATCATCGTAAATATGGGCGCTTTGGCTAATCGTAATTAACGGCCCCATGTCTAAATTGTAGGACGAACGCGCCGCAATGCGATCGCGAATGTGTCGCTGCAAAGCCCGCAGTCCCATAGCATTTGCGGGCCAGGCTGAGAACATATCATTGCTACGAATGGTGGCAGTTAAAGAGAGTTCGTTTTCAACAACCCGCACCCAAATATGATTTAAACACGGACTTCCACCTTTTTCGTGATCTTTTACATCCCATAGCGACATGACCGCACTGGCGGCATCGATTTCGCCAATTAGTTTGTTGACAACTTGTTCGACTTGATCGATGCCAAACCACGATCGCAGTCGTTGCCCGTAAGTGTATTTTACTCCTTCTTGGTAAGGGGCATCTTCGACGACTTGGGGAATGTAAGACTCCAGAGAAGCGCGATCGATGGGGAGATAATTCGGTTCGGGAAAGTAGAAGTTTTCCGGTTCGTTGGTGACGACTGCCATCAAGTCGATTAACTCTTGCCATTGTCCGTCGTAACCTGTCGGGCGAATGGTTCCAGTTGTCTTGATGCGATGGATGATTTTAACCCAAGTTTCCGCGATCGTCTTGCCTTCAATGCGATGTCCGTAGCGGGTTCCTGGAAGTACCGTCGGGGTGACTTCCGTGAGGGGGAACTGCTGTTCTTCGCCCCAGGGTTCGGCAGGTTTGCGAGAGAATTCATTGACTAAGTTGACAGCTTCTGTGACAGAATTGACGAGTTGGCAAGAAACCGAATGGCGCAAGGTTTCTAAACTTGTTGCTGGAATTTCGATGTCGATATAGCCAGGAATATCAGAATTAATAACCCAGCAGTCGCGACCAGTATCGCTCTTTCCTGGGCGAAAACCGCGTACAAAAAAGTCAACGAGACACTGACACGCGCCCGTATTGCGATCTTGTTCGGTGGCATTGATGGCGACTACAAAACGAACGTGAGGATTGTAAAGTAAATTCCTCACTAACAAGCTAATGCCTCGCGTCGGGCTGTATAGCTGTCCGATCGCGGCAAATTGTTCGCGATCGAGATGTTTGGCAACAGATTCTTTTACCGTCCATCCCGTCACTACAACTGTATGACCCGTACCGCAAATTAACTGGTTGGGTTTGTAGAGGGGAGAATACTGGAGTTGAGTCGAGGATGTAGCAGTCATGCTCGGCTTAAATAGTAGGGCATTTTGAGGACGAATAACCCCAATTTTCCAAATCAGGGTTCTCGATCCAACAAAACTCATCCTACCACACCCCTTTACCCCTTTGAAATTAAAACGGAAAACTGTCCGACAGGGATTTTATCCCAGCCGCACAGGTCAAATTGAACTGAAGGGGCGTAATGGTGATATAATTATCTCGCGATGCCTGTACGTCCGTTGGCAACTCGGAGGAGAATTTGGGATCGAAGGGCTGTTCGATGTCTTCGAGAACTTCTCCGGCTAGCCAATAATAGGTTTTGCCACGCGGATCGAGGCGTTTTTCAAACTGATCGATGTAGCGGCGAACGCCTTGTCGCGCCAGGGTGACTCCGGCAATTTCCGACTGGGGAACGGCGGGAATGTTGACGTTGAGCAGCATGGCTTCGGGAAGCGGATTTTTCTCCAATTTCTGTAACAAAACGGTCGCAAATTCAGCCGCAGGGCCAAAGTCTGGCGTGGGAGAACTGGCGAGACTAAAGGCAATGCTAGGAATGCCTTCAACTAATCCTTCCATGGCCGCCGAAACGGTTCCAGAATAGAGGATATCCGTGCCAATATTAGAACCGTTGTTGATGCCGGAAAGCACAACATCGGGAAAACCATCGAGTAAGGCCCACAGACCCAGCTTTACACAGTCCGATGGCGTACCCGAACACGACCAAGCCTTGACTTCCGGCGCGAACAAAGCATCGACTTGTTCGGCGCGAATGGGTTGGTGCATAGTTAGGCTGTGTCCGGTGGCAGATCGTTCGCGATCGGGACAGATAACGGTTACGTCATGTCCGGCGGCGGCGAGGCCGTTGGCGAGGCTGCGAACGCCGGGTGAAAAAATGCCATCGTCGTTACTGACGAGTAATCTCATAAAAACCGGGGCAATGGGCGTTTACCTATTATGACTCATCAACGGAGGCAACGAACATGGTCATGCCTCTGCGGGCGACAACGGCGACGGGTTGGCAGGGGCTGACGACATCAGCCGCATCGGTTTCGGCGAGTTCGGCGGGCCAGTAGCTCCCAAAACAGTGTACTCGTCCGGGGCGATCGCGTTCAATTTTTTCTTCGACAGTGCCGTGCAAGGGAGGGGTAAAGCGGTGGGTATGACCTCGGGCGACGATGTTGGTAAAGTGAGGTCGGTTGAAGGGGTTAGAAAAGAGACCGTTCACAGGCTACCTCCTCGGGCAATATCTGCGGGCTACTGGCCTAGTATAGAAGGGGCAGCATACACGATCGCCCTTTGTGTAAGAAGACTCACAACGTAACTATTCAGGTATCCTAGCATAGCCTGGTGTAGAAACCCGGTTTCTTGCCTATAGCCAGACAAAACTCGATTCTGTCCTTTGAGAAACCGGGTTTCT
>CAKZKB010000167.1 GCA_937121005.1 uncultured cyanobacterium
TTGGTGGCGAGGGAGAGGGCAATCGAGTATTCCTAACATCGCAAACGGGCGATCGCCGGGGTACGAAGGCTCGTTGGGAGGATCCTCGTTTTGAGTTCAGAGTTCGGGGACTTTGTTTCCAGTTTCGTCCTCAAGATCGGAACCGAGTTCTCGCGGGTGCGCGGCGATGACTTTGAACTCGCGAGCGTTAAACCGCTTGGTAATTGTCACCAGTCCCACCTCGGACAGATGGTAGAGCGCTTGGCGCGTCCATTTGCGACAGTAAGGCTTGCCGCGCTGTTCGGCGACGAAGGTATCGAAGTCGTTGAGATCGATTTCCTGCTGTACGCCACCGGGAACCCGACGCAACAGCCATCGGTACAGATATTGGGCGCACGGCGGCAGTTGGTGTCGGTAGCACAGGGCATCGACTACCTGGGCGATCGTGGCAAATGCAAGCATCTCTTACAATTGGGGTGAATAAGTTGATAGTGGGGCGGTGTTTTCGGCATCGCCCCGTTTTCTTTGAGAGGGCGCGATCGCAGGCGATCGCCTCTACTTCTTTGTGTGCTGCTCAATGAGCTCGATCAACTCGGTATTCTCCTCTAGTTGCCGTGCAATGTAGGCTTTCAGTTCCTCGGTCATCGTCGTTCCCTTCACCGCGCAAAGTTGGGAGAACTTCCGCTTGTGCTCGGCAGGCAGCCAAAAATTGATGTTGGTTGTCTCGGATTCGGTCATAGGTCTGGAGGCGATCGTTGTTGCTGTCATTGTCACATACCTCTGTCGATAACTTGACTGATACTATTGCTAGAGTAACTGGATACTCATTATAATGGCCGTTGCCCGTCTTCGCGCACTATACAGCCATCAGCCATGACCGATTCCGAGAAAGCCCGCCGCGCCATCGTCCCCATCGGCTCCATCGAAGTCGAGGGCTTCCAGTTGCCCAATGGCTTCTACCGCATGAGCCAGACCCAAGCCTCCGATTGCATTGGAGACGATCGCGTTTACGCCAGACGGTTTTTGACCTCGAAGACCCTCAAAGCCTTACGGGGAGAGGCTTATACGCCGGACACTTTTGAAGTTGAGTCTCCTGACGAGCAAGTTCGCGGACAAACTCGCATCCAGGGTTGGCCCCTTGAAATCGTTTACGCTTATTGGGTCTATCGGTGCTTCCGGGGCAACAAGGCAGCTTTTAACATGGTCATCGCACTGGGAACCGAATCTCTAGAACGTCGCTTCGATGCCGCCTTCGGCGTGTCTCGTACCGAAACCGAACGCAACGATCGCCTCGCCAACCGGATCCAAACCCTCGAGCGCGATTTGAGCCTGTTGAGCAATGCCTACGCCTCCGACGACATCCTGCAAGCGGAAAACCAGGAGCTACAGCGCCAACTCAAAGCGCACGGAATCGAGCCGTTTCAAGACTGGCCGAACAAACTGCCCAACTAATACCAACCAGGGTCAAAATGAACGCTCCATTTACCACTCCACTGTCCGACGTTTCTACCTTTACTGCTGACGATGGCGAAATCGTTGAGGGCATCAACTCTTGGGGGTTTGCCGAAGCCATCGTCAACATCGCTACCGAACGACTTCCGGGAAACGTCCAGAAAAGCCGAGAAATCCTCAAAGAGCTAGTAGAGCCATCCCACCCACTTCTAGACCTCGAAAACACCATCGGCAAAGCCAAAACTGACGATAAAGCGATCGCCTTTCTCCTACAAGCCTGTGCCGACGCACTAGAGGACAGATTGGCTCAGGCATTCGGACAGCAACGTTAGGGAATCGCCTCTCGATAGAAAAGCGCGAGCGAGATCGCAACGAGCGGGCATTCCACGATTTTTTGTCTTCAAAATGGCTCAAAGCCTTACCAGGCGCGAGTTCTGATTCCGCGAAATTTCCGCTTATCGAACGGCTAGGGGAAGCCGGGGCTCCTATTCGCGGTGTCCCCCTGGAAATCGCTGCTGCCTACTGGCTGCGAGAAAGTCGCTCTAACAAGAAAGCTGCCGCTCTCGCTTGGGCTTGTACCGCCGAAACACTAGAACGACGAGGGTTGAGAAATGTCGTGCGACGATTCTGTAAGTCCACTACCACGCGAACGTCGCCATCTTGTCTAATAGAAGATAGACACTCTACAAGACACGGCTATGGACACCGATTCTCTCACCATTAAAGAGATCCAGGAACGCTACGGCATCAAGACTCGCCAGACGGTCTACAACTGGTGCGACGCGGCGGGAATTGAATTTGACAAGGACGATCGCAACCGCAGCGTTATCTCAGCCGACAAACTTCCCCTACTCGACCAGGTGCGAGACCACGTAGCTGACGGCGGTCGCCTCGATCGCTTTACCCCCATCTCTGAAACCGTACCGGACGCGGAACGAGACACGGCCCTAGACACCACAGAAGACACCTCTACCCCGACTGTCTACCCACCGGAAGACACCCATCTCCTGGTGCAACTGTTGGGGGCGATCGCCTCCCATCTCCCGGCCTCATCGCCTCTCGATGCCTATCGCGATTTGGAAGAGGCGGCGGCTAAGGGCTGGCTGCTCGACACCTCTACCGTTCGCAGCCTCATCGGGGTCGCACCACGCGGCGAGCGCTTCGTTCGCGGCTGCT
>CAKZKB010000168.1 GCA_937121005.1 uncultured cyanobacterium
CGAGCGCCAACCAGTTTTTTGAGGTTTTCACTCAACTGTTTTAAGTCCCCTTCGACGGGCGAAAAGAGGGAGGTGGCTGAGGTCATGGATTCGGGGGCAGACGGTAGGTTACGAAAATTTACATATCTGTTGACCATTCTAAGCCAAGCCTCCCATCTAGGGAAGTACCGGGCCGCAGTCTGAGGGAGAAGGAGGGTGGGGCCATTTGCTCAAACTCAAGGGGGAGGCGCGATCGGGCGATCCCCAAAATATAAACTTTTGTAAACTTCTTTCAAAAGTCTTCCAAAAATGAGAGCGGTTATGTTATTTTAATAAGTAAGGATTGCCAAAACTCCATATCGAAAGTACCCCTCGCCGGGTACGAGAGATGCGATGCGCTCACCGTTCTCAGACTGGGCGCGATCGGGGAATAGCGATAATCCCGGAAATCGGTTTTGCTAGCTTGGCTGCATCCGGTTTTCGGTGACGTGCAGTTCGATAACTTCATTCGCAAGCGGTTTCTCCTTTATGGGGATGCGGCTAGCGGCGATCGCCCTCAATTCTTTATCGGGCGATCGAAATTGTTGTATTCTCAGTTCTCCCAAAGCTGGAATACAAACCCCTTTATTTTGGGAACTTTCTATATTTTACTTCTCCACTGCGGGTTGCATTATGGGTCTGCAAGATATGCCTTCCACAATTTTGATTTTGTCTGCGGGATACGTCCTCTCAGTTTACTTGGCGCTGGCGATCGCTCGCCGTCGAGCCAAGCGAATTTGAATGGGGATGTTTTCCTCAGAAGCAGCGAACAATCCTGATTGTCGCAGCATAAAGACGCGCACCTCGCGCGTCTTTATTATTTCTTAAGATTTGAGAGGCGATCGTCTTTGGGATCGCGAGAGGGCCAAATTGGCGATCGACAGACTGAAGACAAACAGAAACAATACCAACGCCATGGCACAGGCGTAGTTAATATCCAAGTGACCGAAGGCGCGTTCGTAGATATAATAGACGATGGTCTTAGAACTGTTGCGCGGCCCCCCTTGGGTCATAATAAAAATTTCTTCAAACACTTTCGTCGCTGAAATGGAAGAGACGATCGCCACGAGCATTAAATAGGGCCGCATCAAGGGTACGGTAATATCCCAATGCTTGCGCCAACCGTCGGAACCGTCAATGGAGGCGGCTTCGTAGAGGTCTTTCGGGATGGACTGCAACCCGGCCAAGTAGATAACCATATAGTAGCCCAATCCTTTCCAGACTGTCACGACCATAACGCTATAAATGGCCAGATCGGGATCGGTGAGCCAGCCGATACTAGCATTATTTCCTAGCAGTTGCAAGAGGCGATCGAGCAGTCCGTTTTCCGAGTACAACCATTTCCACGCAATTCCGGCGACGACCATGGAAATGGCGACGGGTGCGTAGTAGGCGGCGCGAAACCAGCGAATTCCTCGCAGTTGGCGATCGACTAAAATTGCCAGTCCCAAGGGCAAGCTAACGAGGACGGGAACGACACAGACTAAGTATAGCAGGGTTTGGCGCAGGGTTTGCCAAAAAAGGCGATCGCTCCACAGGCGGCGAAAGTTTTCTAACCCCACCCATTGGGGAATTTGGGTTAGGTCGTATTCGTAGCGAGCAAAACTTAGATAAAAGGCTTGCAGTGCGGGAAAAAAGACGGTTAGCGCCAGTAGAAACAGGGCGGGAAACAGGAAAAGATAAGGAACGAAAACGCGGGAAATGTTAATTTTGGGCATGAATGCTCGATATGCGACAATGTTTGAAATCCTGAAATCTCGTAGGTTGGGTAGAGGAACGATACTCTCAGAGTTCAGAGTTCAGAGTTCAGAATTTAGAATTTATAAATGACTGGACTCCGTTGTTCGTTGTTCGTTGATGCGTTGTCAAAGGGTTTTCATGCTTCAACCCAAACTACGCCTGGATCTGCCAAAGAACGCGATTGAGAGGGCTAAGCATTCGCCTTCTAGTTTATGGACTTTTTCTCCCTTTTTCTGTGCGAATGCTTAGCCCCTACAGCCTCGTGTAAAATG
>CAKZKB010000169.1 GCA_937121005.1 uncultured cyanobacterium
CTCTGTAACGTGTATTGTCGCGATCGCCATCATTATCCTGGGATTTAGCTTTGCTACCGTTCTTGACAGCATGATTCCTTTTGTTTTAGGATTAGTCCCTAGCACCAGAGCCGGGTTAGGAGTCGGGACATTTTTCGGCGCGTTTGGAGGATCGATAAGCATTGCGGGACTGGCTTTTTCTGGTATTACCGAATTGTCATTACAGGCATTTTTAGGAATTGTCTGTCTTGTTGTCGTTAGTTTGTTGGTTGTCATGGGGCGCAAGTTCAAACGCGATCGAGATTGTCAAAGTTGAAGCAGTAGAATTGAAACAACACAACCATCTGTTGATTTGAGGAAAGAAGTTACGGTTAAGATTGCTTGCAGAGTCGTTGCAAACTTGAAAAAAAGCGATCGCGATCTATACTTGAAAAGTTGTCCTACAGTCGCGATCGTCTGCTTTAGTTTTATGGACGCATCTCAAACAATTCCAGTTCGCCTCGAACTCCCTACCGAACTCTACAAAGCGATCGCGCAACAAGCGCAAGCCAGTGGGAGATCGATCGAGGGAGAAATTATATCGCTGTTGACCGAATTGCCAGTGGAAAACCCTGACAATCTAGAGTCAGAGTTTGCTGCTTGGGAAATGGCTAGCGATGAGGATTGGCTGACCGTTGAAACCATGCTATCCTCTGAGGAAAACTAATGACAAGAGGTGATATTCTTTTAGTGAGCCTTCCAGGATCGGATCGGCGTGAGGAAACTGGGAACCGTCCCGCGATCGCGGTACAAACTGACGTAGCTGCTTCTCCAATGTTAATGGTCGTTCCAGTCACTTCCACATTGAGAGCATTGAGGTTTCCATTTACTGTCAGAATCGAGGCATCTGCAAGTAATGGACTGACTTTACCTTCAGTCGCAATGGTATTTCAATTACGAGCAATCGATCGAAGGCGCGTTATCCGCAAACTGGGTCAGTTAGAAGCAAGCGACTTGGCTCAAATTGATACTGAAATATGGCGAATGCTAAAACCGCCAGAACTGCCAAGTTAATCTGTATATTAGGCAAAACTCCCTAGTTGCCATGTCAAACTACGATCGCATCTACAGCATCGTCTCCCAAATTCCCTCTGGAAAAGTTGCCACCTACGGGCAAATTGCCGAACTCGCGCAACTCTACGGACAAGCGAGACTGGTGGGTTACGCCCTACGTCGGCTCGACCCCCGATCGCCCGTTCCCTGGCATCGCGTCATCAACGCCAAAGGGGAGATTTCCTACTCAGCATTGCGACGAGGCAACGACTACCAGCAGCGATCGCTTCTCGAAGCCGAAGGTATCGAATTTAACCGCCAAGGCAAAATTGACTTGCAAGTTTATCTGTGGCGATCGTCCGTGCGATAATGGAATTTTAAGCGATCGGGTCATACAATACTATGGATATTTTACTAGACGGCGGCTCCTTCTTGCAGCAACGCGACTACACCCTGATTATCGATAAAAGCGCCCAGATGGGGACGATCGACTCTTCGACCGGAAAAACCTATTGGAGTGCTGTCCAACAACCCGTCCTGGCAATGGCGACCAAATGCGAAGAACTCGACAGCGACGGCATTACCCTCTATATGTTCGCCGATGAGTTTCAACGCTACGACAACGTTACCGCCGATCGGGCCGCGCGGATTTTTTCCCAACACCAACCCCAAGGCGAAGCGAACTTAGCAACCGTGTTGCGCGATGCCACTAACAACTATTTTTATCGCCGTTCCATTGGCATGGCTAAACCCAACGGCGAAACCTTTGTCGTTCTCACTGCCGGACAACCCACCAGTCCCGAAGCCGTCGAGCGCGTCACCATCGATATTTCTCACAAACTCGATCGCGATGGCGAATTAGGCATTTCTTTAGTGCAAGTTAATTCTAACTTATTGGTGACGCGATTTTTACAACATTTAGACGACGATCTGGTGAAAGCGGGGGCAAAATACGATATTTGTTCGACTGTTGCCCTCGATCGCCTGCAAGAAGTGACCCTGACGCGGGTTTTACTCGATGCAGTTGCCAGCTAGAATTTGGATGTTTTTACAACAGTTAAAACAACATCGCCTCATTGCCGTCATTAGTGTCGATCGCGCCGATATTGCCGAAAACATGGCCTTGGCGGCGGCGCGAGGCGGCCTGCACCTACTCGAAATTACTTGGACAACTCCCCAGGCGGCCGAAATTATTGCCCGGTTGCGATCGTCCTTACCCCAGTGTTGTATTGGGGCCGGAACTCTGCGCGATCGACAGCAAGTTAACGAGGCGGTAGCGGCGGGGGCGCAGTTTGGTTTTGCCCCCAATACCGATATCGAGGTCATTTCTGCGGCCCGCGATCGCGGTTTGCCCTTCGTTCCCGGTGCCCTGTCGCCGACGGAACTGATGGCGGCCTGGCGATCGGGGGCGACGGCGGTGAAGGTGTTTCCCATTTCGGCAGTGGGTGGGGCCAGCTACATTCGCAGCTTGCAGCGTCCGTTAGGCGACATTCCCTTGATCCCCACTGGGGGAGTGACGGCCGAAAATGTGGGAGACTTGTTAGATGCAGGGGCGATCGCGGTCGGCATGACCAGTGCTTTATTTAAACCGCAGTGGGTGGCCTCTGGTGATTGGGATAGCATTGCCGATCGAGCCGCACAATTAATTCAATGTAGGGGTAGCGCCCCCGTGCCTACCCCGTTCGGCTTGTAGGAAAGGGGCAACCACAGGGGGTTTGCCCCTACTCAACCGCGTACCAAATGCTCGATCGCCTCGGCTTGCGCGGGTAGGTTTGCGGTCAAAACTTCGCTACCGTCTTCTGTCACCAAAACATCATCTTCAATGCGAATTCCCCGCACGTCGGCAAACATTTCTAGGGGCAACCACAGGGGGTTTGCCCCTACTCAACCGCGCACCAAATGCTCGATCGCCTCGGCTTGCGTGGGTAGGTTTGCGGTCAAGACTTCGCTACCGTCTTCTGTCACCAAAACATCATCTTCGATGCGAATTCCGCGCACGTCGGCAAACATTTCTAGCCGTTCCCAGTTGACAACTTGGCGATATTTCTCCCGATTTTGAGGATTGTTGAGAATGCCGGGAACTTGATAGAAACCGGGTTCGATCGTCACGACCATATTTTCGAGTAGCGGTCGGTGCAAGCGCAAGAAACGCAATCCAAACCGTTCGCTGCGGGCGCGATTTTTTTCGTACCCGGCGCGATCGCCCAAGTCTTCCATATCGTGTACGTCCAAGCCCAACAAATGCCCCACGCCATGGGGGAAAAATAGAGCGTGTGCGTCGGTTTCCACTAAGGTATCGGGGTTGCCAATTAGGATGCCTAAATTGACCAATCCTTCGGCAATGACGCGGGCAGCGAGAAGATGTATATTACGATATTCTACGCCGGGACGCACTTCGGCAATGGCGCGATCGTGGGCAGCTAAAACCACGTCGTAAATATCCCGTTGCGTGGCCGAAAAACGACCGCTTACGGGCCAGGTGCGGGTGATATCTGATGCCCAACCTGTCGGCATTTCTGCACCGACATCGGCTAACAGTAAATCTCCCGGTTTGAGGGCGCGATCGTAGCGTTCGTTGTGTAGAACTTCGCCATGAGTGGTGATGATACTGTTATAAGCAACCGTCATATTGTGAGATAAAATAACCCCTTCCATAGCAGCACGAACTTGTGCTTCTGTGTTAGAATTAGGGGTAGCTTTCATGCCCGCTTTGTGGGCTTCAATGCTTGCAGAAACAGCAGTACGGATATCGGATAATGCGGCGGTATCGTGCTGCGATCGCAGGGTGACGATCGCGTTAGCTAACTCCGCATCAATGCCTCGAGGTTCGGTAGGAGAAGACAGCGATCGTCCTAACAATTGCGCCTGTTGCGACGGTGTAGTTCCATCTTGCACCGCGATCGTCGCTGCGCCTTCACAACGCGATCCCAACTCCGACAAGGGAAACGCTGCGTCCGCACCAATGAGGCGAGCCATTTCGTGGCGTTTGGGCATTTCTCCTACCCACAATTCCTCCGCCGGATCGGGGTCGTCTACAAACAATTCTAACCGTCCCGACTCCAAGCGCACGGCTGCATTTTCGAGCGATACTCCAGCGAAATAAAGGAAGTGGCTGCTGGCCCGAAAGGGGTATTGATTGGCAGGAAAATTGCGCGATAACCGCCGTCCCGACCACAAGACGACAGGACAATGCACCAGGCGAGACAGTTTTTGCCGTCGATCGCGCAGGGTGGTTTCGAGAGCGCGATCGCCGAGTTTTTTAGAGGGGTATTCGCTTGCTAAAGGGATGGCCATTGTTTTTATCAAAGAGGGATTAGGTGTTAGGTTTTAGGGATTAGGTTTTAGGGCTTTTGTAGGTTGGGTAGAGGAACGATACCCAACGCGACTCAGTTGCATCTTCATTTATCCTCCCTCCACATTGAATGTTTTCCGTTAATCATCCGCGTTCATCTCATTTATCTGTGGTTGCAGAACTCCGATCAAACCTTTCCAAACCGCCGATTTCGCTGTTGGTAAGCGCATAAAGCCCGGTGAAACTCAGCGCGATCGAAGTCCGGCCAGAGGGTAGGGGTCACGTAAATCTCCGAGTAGGCAATTTGCCACAACAAAAAGTTACTGACGCGCATTTCCCCACTGGTTCGTACCAACAGATCGGGATCGCCAATATCGGAGGTGTATAAATGGCGATCGAACAAATTGGTATCGATCGCCTCGGGATCGAGTTTTCCCTCTTTCACCTGTTGGGCAATGTTGCGACAAGCATCGACAATTTCTTGCCGGCCGCCGTAGTTCGTCGCCACTGTAAACTGGATACTCGTGTTGTGGCGGGTAATTTCCATCGATCGCTCGATTTCCTGTTGCAACGACTCGGGTAGCGATGCTAAATTCCCCACGAAGCGAATTTTAACTTCTTCAGCGATTAACTCATCGAGTTGCTGGCGCAAAACCCGCTCGAATAGCATCATCAAAAAGTTGACTTCATCGAGGGGACGACCCCAGTTTTCAGTCGAAAACGCATAGACTGTCAGCGCCGCGATCCCCCAATCTTTGCAGCAGCGCAACAACTCTTTAAGCGTATCGACCCCGCGCTGGTGGCCGACAATGCGGGGCAAGCCGCGCCCCTTGGCCCAGCGACCGTTACCGTCCATAATTGCGGCAACATGGCGGGGTAGGCGCTCGCGATCGAGGTCGGCGGGCAACTCTTGTAAGGTCATCGGCTTGGCACTCATCGGCATTCTCGGATCCCCTTTCCACCTCTAATTCATAACATCTTGCCCGAACATTCGGCCGGTCATTGCCCGAACCAACGCGACAGCAGCGATCGCCCTTTGGATCCGATTTGGCGACCCAAACTGCGAAGGTTGGAGGGCACCACTTCCCCGTCTACCTTCTGCGAAAAGCGATCGTCGAGGAGTTCTCGTAGCTTGCTGCTAGTCAGGGGACGGTTGAGACTGCCCCGTTCGGCCAGGGAAATGGATCCGGTTTCTTCCGACACCACCACGCACAAGCAATGTTTGACCCGTTCG
>CAKZKB010000170.1 GCA_937121005.1 uncultured cyanobacterium
GCTCAATGCCAGGGTCAATACTTGAGAAAGCCTCCTACAATCGTAGGGGGCTTTCTTGGTTTGGGTTAATATCGCTTGGGGAGCGAAATACTCCCCAAGCGATATTAACCCTTTGGCAATTCAATAGTAAACGTCGTGCCGATACCGGGCTGGCTGTGACAGCGTAAATTACCTTCATGGGCGCGGACGATTTGATAGCAGGCTGAAAGTCCCATGCCCGTGCCTTTGCCGATCGCTTTGGTGGTAAAAAACGGATCGAAAATACGATCGCGGACTTCATCAGGAATGCCGTTACCGTTGTCGCGGATGGCGATCGCCAGGATATCGCCCTCGATCGCGGCTTCAATTTCCAGTTTTGCGGTGAAGTCGGGCTGTTGTTTTTGCCGATCGCCGATCGCGTCTATAGCGTTATCAATTAGGTTAAAAAACAGTTGCGACATTTGCGCCGGACGACATTCAATTTCCGGTAGGGTTCCGTAGTTTTTCACCACGTCCGCACCGTGCAAGCGCCCCGACAGCATGGCTAAAGCGCGATCGATACATTTGTTGATGTGGGTGGGTTTGACTTCGGCTTCGTCGAGTCCCGAAAAGTCCCGCAGGGATTGGACGATTTCGCGGGTACGCAGGCTACCTTCTTGCATGGAGGCGAGCACTTTCGGAAAATCTTCACGAATGTAATCGAGTTCGAGTTCTTCTGCGAGTTCCGGGCACAAATCGCAGGACTCGACCGCTTCAAATAACGCAGAAACGTACTCGCGCAGGTAATGCAAGTTGCCAAAGACAAAGTTATTGGCATTGTTGATTTCGTGAGCGATTCCGCCCGCCATCCGCCCCAAACTGGTTAGCTTTTCGCTTTGAATTAATTGCGCTTGGGCATTTTGCAATTCTTCTAAGGTTTGCTGCAATTGTTGGGCTTGTTGGCGCGATCGCGCCAGTAATTGCGCTTGTTGAATGGCAACGGCTAACTGTTCGCCCAAGCGTTCGAGTAGTTCGATTTCTCCTTTTTCCCAATGGCGAATTTGGCTGCATTCTTGAGCGATCAGCAGTCCCCACAATCGGGGTTCGCTGGTTTCGTCGCCGTCGGTTTCAGTAGTGACGATCGGGACGATGAGGTTGGCTTTGACTTCCAAGCGTTCGAGAAAATTGCGATGGCACTCATCTAATCCCGCATTGTTAATATCGTCAATGGCCCGAACTCGCCCTTTTAAATACAGATCGGCGTGTTCGCCATGAAAGCAATTGTCGTGGATAATATTGCCAAATACAGAAGGCCAGGGTCGCTGCAAGTCTTCGACGACAATTTCGCCGTCCCAACCTTCTTTGAATTGATAGATGACTACGCGATCGCACTCGAGCAACTCGCGCACGCGCACTACCGCCGTATGTAAAATCGTATCGCGATCTAAGCTGGCTCGAATGCTGTTACTGACTTCTCGCAGCAGCGTTTCCCGTTGGGCGGCAGCACAGGTAGCGGTGTATAATTGGGATCGATCGATGGCAATGGCAAGGCGATCGGCGACGGCTTCAATCAACCGCACTTCGTCTGTCGTCCATTGGCGCTCGCGATCGCACTGGTGCAGGCCAATAATACCGTTCACTTGGCCTTGATAGCGAGTGGCGACGGCCAGCATGGAGCGAATGGAAAGAGTCTCGACCAGGGTACGGGTGCGATCGCCCATACCCGGAAACTCGGCAAACTGCGTCACAGCCAGGGCTTCGGGTTGGGAAATCAGCGCTTGCAGGTGGGCGTTATCATCGAGAGGGACGCGCATCCCCAACTGCGGTATAAATTCCCCCGTGTTATACTCGCCTCGGGTGACGAGAGTCTCTTCATCGGGATCTTTGACCAAAATGCTGGCCCGACTGACTCCCAAAGCGCTACCGATCCAGTAGCAGATCGAATCGAGCACTTCTTCGAGGTTGAGAGTGCGGGTAATTTCTTCACCGATCCGATCGAGGAGATCGGAAAATTGCGGCGCGCGATCGTCGCCAGAAAAGGGCAGGCGACAGAACACTTTCGCGGGCGGGGTTAGGGTAGAAGAGACTGGGGGCATAGTCGATCGTTGCGGGTCTAACCTCGGCCACGTACAGGCAGGATATACGTTCCGGGACATCGCTTTCAAACTTCTATAGTTATAAGGAATTCAACTCGGACTGACATCCGCCGATGGAAAGACGGAATCGAGAGGCAGCACGTTTGGCCCCTCGCAGTCACCCGGTAGATGCCCGAACTGTTGACAATCCTAACATAAATATTAAAGTTTTTAATATTTAGTGACGTTTCTTAAGAAAATGCAATACGACTCGGACGGATTTGGCTGGCTTGTGGGGATTTGTGGGAACTCACGGTTCCACTGGGGTCGAGTTGGGGGGTCTGACCCGGCGATCGCCACTTGGGAAACACCCCACTTGACGGCGGCGCAGGTACGCGATCTCGTCGGTTCGGGGTTCGATTTTGCCCCTTGGGGAGTCGATGGAACCATCAACCCCGATGGCGTTGCCATTGCTTCTGTGGTGCCATCGCAATTAGCATTGTGGGAGCGTTACCAACAAGTCGAAATCGTCACTCTCGATCGCGTTCCCCTGCAACAATTGTATCCGACATTGGGCATCGATCGCGCTTTAGCCGTGTTGGGGGCGGGGACAAAATTTGGATTCCCGGTACTGGTTATCGATGGGGGAACGGCGCTAACGCTGACGGGGGCAAATGGCGATCGCGCTTTGGTTGGCGGGGCAATTTTACCCGGTTTGGGCTTACAATTATCAATGCTATCGCAAAACACAGCCCAATTGCCCGATTTAAACCTCTCTAATTTTACCACTTTACCGCCGCGTTGGGCGACGGATACGCCGAATGCAATTTATAGCGGCATCCTGCGGACGATCGCGGCCGGTATTGGCGATTTTATCAGCGATTGGCGGCGATCGTTTCCTGACAGCGCCATCGTCTTTACAGGAGGAGACGGCGATCGGTTGTTGGCACTACTAAAGGTACAATTGCCCGATCTCGCAGCCGGGATTTGCTTGTTTCGAGAAGCGGCATTTTTAGGGATTTTGAATTTGGTAAGTAGTCATGGATACTAAACTTGTTCCACTGGGATACAAAACGCAAGCGGTGGATACTGCACCGGAGGTCGAACGGATGCAATTTGCGCTGTTGCGTCGAGTGCCAATTGAGACTAGGTTAGGGCAAGTGCTAGCCTTTTGTCAACAGGCGCGATCGCTGTCTTGGCAAGCGATCGCCGATCGATATCCCGAGTTGAGTTCCCGCGATCGCAAACGAAAACTGGTCGAACGGATTTGCGATCGTTCCACAGATAATATTGATGCGTTTCTCGACAGGGATTTGATGTTACAAACCCCGATCGAACTGGCTGCTGAAATTGGAACCATTCTCGATCGCCTCGATATCCCTTATTTTGTCAGTGGCGGAATTGCCAGTGCGATTTGGGGCGAACGGCGAACCACAGAAGATGTGGATTTGGCGGTTTTGTTGTCTCCCGAAAAAGTAGCGCAACTGCTAGCAGCCATGGCAGATGATTTCTACATCAGCGAAGTGGCAGTTTCAGAAGCATTACAACGCACCAGCACGTTTAATATTATTCATTTTGCTTCGGTGTTGAAAGCGGATATCTATCTAGTTAGCGAGGAGGATAACTTTAGGCGATCGGCACTGGCG
>CAKZKB010000171.1 GCA_937121005.1 uncultured cyanobacterium
CGAAGCCGCCATGCGGATCGTCGAAGGCACTGCCCGGAATATGGGCGTAAAAGTGACCGATTAATTGTCGATATTGGGTTGGGGATAGGGGGAGACAAGGGGACAAGGGGACAAGGAGAGGGGGAGAAATTATTCATCCTTCATCCTTCCTACTTCATCCTTAGAAACCTCGCACCTAATCCCTAAAACCTAATCCCTAAAACCTAAAACCTCAACAGGGGGAGAGGCTAAAACGCTTCGCTAAGACCCCACGATAGCCATGCCTAAAACACTCTCAAAACGACTGCAAGAAGCGCACAAAAAGGTAGAAGATCGTCCCTACGCGCCGCAAGAGGCGATCGAACTGCTTAAGGAAACGGCAACTGCCAAGTTTCCCGAGTCGGCCGAAGCTCACATTCGCCTCGGTATCGACCCCAAATATACCGACCAACAACTGCGGACGACGGTGGCATTGCCTAAAGGAACCGGGCAAACCGTGCGGATCGCGGTGATTGCGCGGGGCGAAAAAGTCACTGAAGCCACCGAAGCCGGGGCCGACGTGGTGGGATCGGAGGAATTGATCCAGGAAATTCAACAGGGACGTTTGGATTTTGACCTGGCGATCGCGACTCCAGATATGATGCCGCAGGTGGCGAAATTGGGTCGCCTGTTGGGGCCTAAAGGGATGATGCCCTCCCCGAAAGCGGGTACGGTGACATTCGATCTGGCCCAGGCGATCGAGGAATTTAAAGCCGGGAAACTGGAATTTCGGGCCGATCGCACTGGGATCGTCCACGTCATGTTCGGCAAAGTTAGCTTTTCGGCCTCCGACTTGCTGATCAACTTAAAAGCCTTGCAAGAATGTATCGATCGCAACCGTCCTTCGGGGGCCAAAGGTCGCTACTGGCGCAGCGTCAATGTTTGCTCGACTATGGGGCCGTCGATCGCGGTAGAGGTTAGCAGCTTGCGCGATCTGAAACTGGCCGAAGTCGCTTAATTGCTAGTTGCTATGCGCTACGTGCAGGCTACGCCAACGCTCCAATTCAGAGTTCAGAGTTCAGAGTTCAGAATTTAGTTACCATCCACTTAATTACAGGAGACACTGCCGAACGTATTAATGCTTAACAACTAAATACTCGAACCGCAGACAGCAGGTGCGCGACGCTTAATATCCTGCCGAGGTTCGCATTTTGGTTTTGTCTGATGTTACCGCGAGTAACAGGAGGGCAAACGTGCGACCCCGACTCTGCGCGATCTGGGTTTTTTTGTGGGAGGAGGGCGGGGAAAGGGGAGTTTTCCACCATATCTAAAAACTAGGGAGGTGACATTCGTGTGGGCCGAACATTAAGTGACAAAAAGGCGATCGTCGCCGATCTCAAAGAACAACTCAGCAAGACTCAACTGGCGTTAGTCATCGACTACAAAGGGTTGAGCGTGGCTCAAATTACCGACTTGCGCGGGCGACTGCGCGAGAAAGGAGCAACTTGCAAAGTGACCAAGAATACTCTGATGCGGATTGCCGTTGAAGAGGACGAAACTTGGAAGCCGATGCAAAACTTCTTAAAAGAGTCCTCTGCATTCTTGCTGATTGAAGATGACTTAGGCGGGGCGATTAAAGCCTACAAAGAATTCCAGAAAGCCACCAAGAAAACCGAAATTCGCGGTGGTGTTATGGAAGGTAACGCCTTAAGCGTCGAACAAGTCGATGCGATTACGGAACTGCCCTCGAAAGAGGAACTCATGGCTCGCATTGCCGGGGCGATTAACTCGATTCCGACAAAAGTGGCCGTGGGACTCAACGCCGTTCCGACAAAATTGGCAGTGGGCATCAAAGAAGTTCCTGCCTCTTTGGGACGCGCCATCCATGCCGTTTCTCAAAAAGAAGAGGGCGCTGGCGGTTCCGAGTCCGAAGCAGCTTAAAAACTGCACTGCTTTCTTGCTTTTGCAACCAACTGTTTTGTAACCCATTAGGAGTTTATTCTCATGTCCGCAAAAACCGACGAAATCTTGGAACAATTGAAGTCTTTGAGCCTCCTCGAAGCCTCGGAATTGGTCAAGCAAATTGAAGAAGCCTTTGGTGTGGATGCCTCGGCCCCGGCTGGCGGTGGCATGATGATGATGCCACAAATGGGCGGTGGTGTTGCGGCTGCTGAAGCCGAACCCGAAGAGGAAAAAACCGAATTCGATGTCATTCTCGAAGAGGTTCCCGCCGACAAGAAAATCGCCGTTCTCAAAGTGGTGCGCGGCTTGACGGGTTTGGGCCTCAAAGAAGCCAAAGCCTTAGTCGAAAGCACGCCCAAGCCGATTTCCGAAGGCGTGGCCAAAGATGCGGCCGAAGATGCCAAGAAACAGCTTGAAGAAGCAGGCGGAAAAGTGACGGTTAAGTAAGACTGCACGTCCGTTTGTTGTGGGGGAGTTCTTTGCGGAGAACTCCTTTTTTTTTAGCTCGATCGCCGCAGGAAAAGCAGAGAATCGCGCTGCGAACTGTAACCAATTTTACTGATTCAATACAAATATAGAAAATAAGCGATTCTTATAAATGCCATCCGAATCAGTGATAAATTGGGAATATCTCCATCGACAAACAGACTGCGATCGCGATCGCACCTGAGAGGGATCCAACATCACTACTCCAGGTAGATGGCGATCGTATCCAAAATGGTTTACAAATATTTATAATATCTAAAGTATTCAGTTCAACCCAGTTCCTATGCTAGTCATGTCTTCCTCCTCCATCAGTCACCAACTCGCCGAACTGGCCAACGAAGTAATGCAAACTCGCCGAGTTTCACCCTCCATTGAGGAACGCCTCGACAGCTTGCTGTGGAACCGCGAGTTCGATCGCGACGAAATGGCCCACCTGAAGCGCCTCGAAGAAGCACTAGCCCAATGCTCGGCTTAATTTGATGGAGCCAGCCCGGATCCTGGCTCCTAACTGGCCGACACCCGAGCCGCGTCGCGATCGCTAGCATTGAGATCGTTCGGGAGTTCTAGACAATAACCAGCCCCGTAGACGGTCTTGATAAAACGAGGGTGGCGCGGTTCCGGCTCCATTTTCGTCCGCAGGTGACGCACGTGCACGCGGATGGTTTCAATGTCGTCGTCGGGATCGTATCCCCAAACTTCCTTGAGAATATCGCTAGGGGAGACGGTTTGGCCGTGACGCTGGAGCAAACAGTGCAGCAATTCAAACTCCAAATGCGTCAGCTTCACCGTGCGATCGAACCATAAGGCCTCGAAGCGCTCGGGAACCAGGGTGAGAGGCCCGTAACTGAGAATTTCTGTATGTTTGGCCGCTTGGGGAATGCGATCGGATCGCCGCAGCAAGGCTCGCACCCGGGCCAGCATCTCCTCGACTTCAAACGGCTTGGTCATGTAGTCGTCGGCCCCAGCATTGAAGCCTTCCACCTTGTCGTTAGTTTGTCCCAACGCTGTTAGCATGAGAATGGGAATATCCGCCGTGCGCTCGTCGCGGCGCAAGCGCTGGCACACGGTGTAGCCGTCCACTTTTGGCAGCATCAAGTCGAGCATCACTAGATCGGGCACCAACTGGCGAGCCAAGGCTTCGCCTTTGATTCCGTCTTCGGCTTTGCTGACCTCGTAACCTGCCATGTCCAAGTTGACGGCTACCAGATCGGCGATCGTCGGGTCATCGTCAATGACTAAGATTCGCGGCATTTTTAAAAGTGTATCCTATGAGATTTTGTTAACGCGCAGTCGATATGCCGACTCGAACGTACTTTTAAAGGTAGCATAGCATAGGGGCTGGCCTTTTATCGCCACTGTCAGGGAAACACGATCGTCTGGGTCTGGAGGAGCTAAATTTTAGCACCCAAGTCCGCGATTGGCAATTGTGACAACTTAATCCAGAGACTCGCCAAACCCGTATCGGGGCAAGAGGTCGGTTGTGAGAAGGTTTTCTTCCACCAAAATTTTGCTAAAAAACAAGAATAGTTTATTTATAGCGTTTCCCAATAAGGTGCGGTACGGCAAAACCCTTGCTATGATTGGGATTCGCACCAGGCGATCGTACCTCATATTTTTGAAGATTGCTATAGCATGATTCAAAAACTTAGGAAAGCACTTCTGATTTCGGTAAAATACATCTTAAGTATTTTGACTTCTATGTTTGCTATACTCGGATCGAGTTTTCTGTCTATCTATCTAAGTACGCTGGCAGCCGGAAGAAAATATACTCTCGATGTCGGAATACCGGGAGGACATCAATATCAATACCCCGATATCGCTATCTTCGTTGGTTTTTGGGGATACATAATAATTTTTCCTTCGTTTTTTTTCGTCAAAGAAACGCTAAATCTTTCCAATAAAATTCTCTATTGGACTGGAACAATATTGGGAATTCCTTGATTTTTCCTTCATATTGTTATACTCTACATACGTTATGGTTAAGCGAGGGATACTTAAAATGTGATGGCTCTAATGCAAACAAAATAGGTCAATAGCTGCAATCCTCACCCTGACCGAGCACATCCGGGATACAAGCCTCTCCCTTTTAGGGAGAAGAGGATAGGACATTTTCCTTAATTCAAGCCTCTGGGCTTTAGACAGAGGTTCTTAATTCTGAACTCTGAATTCTGAATTCTGAATTGGAGCGAAGCGACTTGACTATCTACTCGCAAATCGCGCCCGCATTCACTTGTAAAATCTGGGACGATCGCCGCCAGCGATCGTCGAACGCGCCTAAATGCGTCGCCGTGACCAGGGTTTGAAAGCGGTCTTCGATCGCCGCTAGGAGTTGGTTTTGGCGATCGGGATCCAGTTCGGCCAGCACGTCGTCGAGGAGTAGCAGTGGCGGTTCCCCTACCACGTCTTCGATCAGTTCCAGTTCTGAGAGTTTCAACGCCAGTACCAACGTGCGCTGCTGGCCTTGGGAACCGTACTGACGCACGGGGGTATTGTCGATCGTCAGCATCACCTCGTCGCGGTGCGGCCCCACCAAACTGGTGCCCTGGTAGCGTTCGATCTCGGCTTTGAGTTGGATCTGGGCCAGAAACCCTTGGCGCATGGCTTCGGGATCGCGATCGATGGTCTCCTCGTCGGCCCCTTGCAGGTTGGGTGTATAGTCAATCTGCAAACGCTCGGCCCGGCCGCTAATTTCGCTGTGCCAATGTTGCGCCAAGGGGACGAGACGGCGCAAGGCCCGCCACCGTCGCCGCACGACTCGCACCCCCAAGGTCGCCAGTTGCACGTCTAACACTGCTAGGGTTCCGGGAGGCGCGATCGGCTTTCCCCGCGCCGCCGCCTTTTTGATCTGGCGCAACAAGGCATTGCGCTGGCGCAGCACTTGGTTGTACTGTCGCCAAATATAGGCATAGACGGGTTCGAGTTGGATCAGCAAGCCATCGAGCCAGCGCCGCCGATTTTCCGGTGCGCCGCGCACCAGATCCAGATCGAGACTGGAGAACTGGACGAGGTTGAGAGTTCCTAAAAAGTCCAGTTGGCGGCGACAGCGTTCGCTATTGAGGGTGACAGTGCGCCGTCCCGAACTGCGTAGAAAAATCGACAGTTCGGAGGTTCCTGCAATGCGATCGACCGTTCCGGTAATTTGGGCCGTGTCTGCGTCGTTATAAATTAAGTCGCGATCGCTGCTAGCGCGATTGCTTCTTAAGGTTGAGAGTAGCGCCACTGCCTCGAGCAAATTGGTTTTGCCTTGGGCGTTGTTGCCCACCAAAATAGTTTTTGGGGCCACAAACTCGACTTGCTGTTGGCGATAGTTGCGGAACTGTTGTAAGTGGAGTTGTTTGAGGTACATAAAGAAACCCTCATCATTTTAGGGATTTCCTCTCCCTCTGACCGAGAATATCATGGATACAAGCCCCTGGCTTTAGATATGGGGTTCTTAATTCTGCGAAAAGTCAGGGGTGTAGATTTTGTTCCCCCCGAACTTTTCAAGACGAATTCTGAATTGGAGCGAAGCAAGCGACTTGACTACTAACAATACGATCTCCAATTCGGTTCGTCAACAGTACAATGCGTCTACCTCGGCAGGCGTTACCTTTGCTAACTCAGCGATCGATAGAACTGTTGGCTGACTTGGGGGAATACGATCGCCTCCTACACAATTTTGCGGACGATCGACCGGATCGGATACAGTCTCTCGAACCAAAACGATGCAAGGTTCGTTAAAAACTATCCGTTCTTCAAATTCAACAAATTTGCGCTTCAGATAAAACTCGATCGCGGTATTGTTATTACTTTTGTCCGTATAGACATAAAGTTTTGATTGTCCAGACTCTCGAACGATCTCGATACAGCACTCGAGCATTTGAGTTCCAATCCCCATACCTCTATACTTGGGGTCTACGCCAAAGTAATCGAGCCATACTCGATCGCCGATCTCGTTTTTATAAAGTCCGCTTATGCCACAGTAAATCTCCTGGAGTCGATAGATAAAATATCCCATCGACCAACTTTTGTCTTGAAAATCTTCAAACCACCAATAGGTATCGCGACGATTCAAATACCAATCGTAGCCATCCCGAATGACCCGTCGATCTTCGTCGTGGGAAAAACACAGATCGCCAATTCTGAGCGCCTCCGACAGATTCTCTGGGGAAACTTTTTCAGCAATTAACTCCATATCCATTTGTTTTATATTCTAGAGGCGGATCGGCCACCGCGCGTCGCGCCCTAGAAGGACGCAACGAGGGGAGAAATAATTACGCGATCGCCCGCTTGTAGGCTTCGTCCATTACTTCCGATAAAGTGGGGTGAGTGTGGACGTTAAATGCCAATTCATTGACCGACTGACGGTTGGCGATCGCGTTAGCAGCTTCTTGAATTAAATCGGCGGCGTGCATTCCAATAATGTGCGCCCCCAACAATTCGCCGTTGTCTTTGCGGTAAATAATTTTCGCTAAGCCATCGGTTTCTTTTTCGGCCACGGCTTTAGAATTAGCTTTGAAATACGATCGCGCCGAGACCACTTCAAAGCCTTCTTTTTCCCCTAATTCTTGCGCTTGCGGTTCGGTTAAGCCCACAAAACTCATTTCGGGATGGGTAAAGG
>CAKZKB010000172.1 GCA_937121005.1 uncultured cyanobacterium
TCTTGGGGTATAATTCCCAACAAATTGAATGCCTTGAGTGCAACGAAATTTTACGAAGGGCAAATGCCATTCGCCCCTACAAGCCTAACACCTAAAGATGCTTCGACGAATTGCTGAAATTTTACGCGACGGACAACCTGGCGACACCCTGACGGTGCGCGGTTGGGTTCGTACCAAACGAGAACTCAAAGACTTTGCCTTTATTGAAGTCAGCGACGGTTCTTCTCTGGCGAACCTGCAAGTTGTCCTCGAACCCAGTTTACCCGACTACGAGACCGTTTGCAAGCAGGCGAGTACGGGCGCGTCGGTTATTGTAGAAGGGAGTCTCGTCGAGTCTCCTGCCAAGGGACAGCGCATCGAACTCAAAGCCACTCACATCACCGTTTGTGGCGAAGCAGACGCAGCCACTTATCCGTTACAGAAGAAGCGACATTCGTTTGAATTTTTGCGGACGATTGGTCATCTGCGATCGCGCACGAACACCCTAGGAGCGGTTTTTCGGGTTCGTAACGCCACCGCCAATGCCATCCATCAATTCTTTCAAGAACGCGGTTTTTTGTGGGTGCATACGCCTATTATTACCGCCAGCGACTGCGAAGGTGCGGGAGAATTGCTCGCTGTCACCAACCTGGATTTAAATAACGTCGTCAAAGCCGAAACCGGAAACGTTGATTACGCGCAAGATTTCTTTGGCAAGCCTGCTTATCTTACCGTTAGCGGCCAATTGGAAGCCGAAGTCATGGCTATGGCGTTTAGCAATGTCTATACTTTTGGCCCTACATTTCGAGCCGAAAACTCTAACACTTCCCGCCACTTAGCCGAGTTTTGGATGATCGAGCCGGAGATGGCATTTTGCGATCTCGATGGCGATATGGATTTGGCCGAAGCATTCCTTAAATTCGTTTTCAAATCCGTGTTAGATGCTTGTCCCGAAGACATGGAGTTTTTCAACCAACGTATCGATAAAGGCGTGTTGGAGCGAGCCGACAATATTATCAATAGTGACTTCGCTCGCATTAGCTATACAGAGGCGATCGACCGCTTGCAAAAAGCCAAGAAGAAATTCGAGTTTCCCGTTGAATGGGGTTTAGATCTACAATCAGAACACGAACGCTATCTAGCCGAAGAACAGTTTAAAAAACCCGTCATTGTCTTCGACTATCCCACTGAAATTAAAGCCTTCTATATGCGCCTCAGCGATGACGAAAAAACCGTGCGGGCCATGGATGTACTCGCGCCGGGAGTCGGGGAAATTATCGGCGGTTCCCAACGGGAAGAACGCCTCGATATCCTCGAACGACGCTTAGAAGAAAGCGGGTTAAATAAAGAAGACTATTGGTGGTATCTCGACTTGCGCCGCTACGGAACCGTTCCCCACGCTGGCTTCGGTTTGGGGTTCGAGCGTTTGATTCAATTTATGACCGGAATGAGCAACATTCGCGATGTGATTCCCTTCCCTCGAGCGCCTTTAGAGATTGACTTTTAAGGACGATCCTGTATTTGTAGGGGCTAAGCATTCGCACAAGTTAACAAACGATTTTACCGATAACTCAACAGGTGAACGCTTCCCCCGCCCAAGTTTAGCAGATTGTAGATCTCCTAGGTGTAGGTTGGGTTGAAGCATGAAACCCAACAACCGTAACTATGGTATTGGCTCATCGTTCGTTGCTCGTTGGTAAGCATTCAGGTATGCTAGGGTAAACGGGTCTAGAAACCCGGTTTCTAAAAGGAAAAACTCGGATTTTTTCCGGCTATAAGCGAGAAACCGGGTTTCTCTGTACCACCTGAATGCTTACGGCTCATTGTTTATTGTTCATTGTTCGTTGTTTCCAGCCGCGCCACCTGCTGCCGCGAAAACCCTACACCCCGACCTCGCAGGCGCTCCCGAATTTGGAGGGCTTGCCGCGCCAAGTCGAGGGCTTCCTTGTAGCGCCCTTCCGACTCTAGCACTTGTGCCAGTCTGGACAGAGTGCGGGCTACCTCGTCTTGTCGTCCTATTTCTTGGGCTAGGGCGATCGCTCGTTCCAACCAAGGGCGAGCGTCTTGGGGACGATCGCGATCGAGGGCAAGCTGTCCCAGGTTGCCACAGAACGTAGCTTGAAACTGCTTATTGTTGAGTTTTTCTGCGATCCCCCCGGCCGCATCGTAGAGCGCCCCTTGCCCCGCTTCCCCCGCCTGTTGCAGTTCCCGCCCGACTCTGGGCTGTCGCTGTCCAGTCTGCTGCATGAGGTTTGCCGCTTCCGCAAACGAGAGCTTGTCGAGGCGCACGGTAACGGCGCTTTCCCCCGTGCGGCGGCGGCTGGTGATGATAGCTTTGTTGGGGGCGGGCAGTTTCCGCAAAAACTCGGCAATTTGCTCCCGTTCCTCGGCCGTCAGCGTTTCCAGGTTGTCCCAAATTAGCAGCGCCTGCCTTCCCCGCAACACATCGAGCAGGGCTTGTCGTCTGGCTTTGGCATCGCTAATCTGCACGACCTCATTTTGCCCCAAAATCCGAGCAAACTCGCGGCAAAAGGCATCTAGCGATGACTGTGCTAGGGTTTCTTGGCGCACTCCATCCGGCGACAGCCAAGAGGTTTTGGCCGAGGCGAACAGGTAAGCATCGAACAGGGCCGCATCCCGCGCCCGCTCGGCCACTTCCAGCGCTAAACTGGTTTTGCCCATGCCGCCGATGCCGTCGATGGTGACTCCCCAACCGCGCTCCTCGGGGGCCAGCGCTGCCAAGCAGCGAGCCATTTCTTCGGTGCGCCCGACGAAAATATGGCAGTAGCGGGGCAAGTTGTCGGGAACGGTATCGTCTGCGCCGCCGCCTTGCAGTTGCGCTAGTCGCGCTTCTAGGCTGGCGACTTCTTGGCGTTTCTCGTCCAGTTGCAGTTTCAGGTGTGCCGGAATGGTTAGGCTGGTGTACCCGGCGGCTTGTTGTTCGAGAACCGCGAGCAAGGCTATTGCTAGGGAATGTTGCTGTTCTAGGGTAGCGCGATCCATGGGGCTGGGGTTGGGCAAACGCCGTTTGCCCCTACAGGTTTTGCAATCTTGCTTCCAATTCTGCCACTTCTCGCCGCTTTTCTTCGAGTTCGATCCGCAGGTGAGCGGGCATATACAGCTTACCAAATGCAGCCGCTTGTTCTTCTAGAATAGCAAGCGATCGCCGTGCCATTGCCAGCGCTGGAGTGACAACTTCGCGATCGCTCATCGGGTTCGATAAATTTGGTTTCGATTCTGAATTATCCAATCCTTTCCCTCCCCGTAACATCGCCACCGGAAAGTCTTCTGTCGCCGTATCGAAAAAGGGAGTTTGTTGAGCCTGACACAGCGATCGCGCACTTTCGGGAACGGTTTTACCCAAGTGCGCCATCACGTTAGAAAGGGTGACGAAGCGATCGCCAGGTTGATTCGCGGCCCCTTTTAAGGCTTCAATTAAATGAAAGGTATAAATGCTGCGATCGCCATCGGGTCGCACCCAGGATTTTTGCTGGCCTCGCGATGAGGTAAACACCGCCCGACCTTCTCCCTGTTTGAGTTCGTCTACAATGCCTTTCGGTAGTGCTGTCGGCAAAATCTCGGCCGGGAGATCGCCCTTAGCGCTGGCCATTCCTTCGGCATGACAACTATCAATAATAACCCACAACCGCTTAGCCGCGATCGCTTTTAGTTTGGCACTCAAACACTCAGCCGCTAGACCCGTTTTGGCAACTGAATTGCCATCGAACTCGTGGGGAATGAGATAATATTTGCCATCGTCAAGATTCAGCAAACCGTGACCGGAATAATAGAAAACAATCGTCGCTTCCGGGTCGGCGGCGGCTTTTTCGGTTAACCAATCTAACCCCTGTAAAATGGCATTCCCCGTCGCACCGCGATCGCGCAACAACCGCACGTTATCGATGGTATCGGGATAGGCGCAAAAATGGCGATCGACCAGAACAGCTTTGAGTGCTAAAATATCTTTAACCGTAACCGGCAACGACAAGCGAGAATCTGCTGTCGTACCGACTCCTACCAGCAAAGCGTAACCATGAGTAAAGCGATCGCTCATGTCTCAATCTCCATCTTTAATAGTGCAGAAAACTCGAAGATTGAAAAACCCGTGCTGTAGACGATCGCCCATAACCCACGTCATTTAAGGAAATTCCGATCGCGGAAATGACAACTGTTCGGGCAAGGGTTCGGCAACCGGAACCGATGTTTTTAAATTCTGAGAAACGAGGGCGAAACTGAGGTATGCTGGTAGAATCAAAGCCACGATCGCCACTGCACCGCCCAAGACAGAAAACCAATCGAAATCGCTACCGTAGTGCGTCCGATAGGCATCAAACGGCAACTCGCGATCGTCCAAATGATGGCGAAGGGCAACCGAACGCACGAAGCGTACCCGTCGATCGTCCAACTTTTCTAACAATTGCCATCCCGCTTGCGCCTCTTCGTGGCATAATTGTTCTAGAACTGCGCGATCGCGAAACAAATCCCGGCGGGCGCGAACGATTTTATATTCCCATTGCGGAATAGGAAAGCGATCGTTATGGGTGGTTTCCTCGAGTCGTTCGGGAATGTCAAACTGCATCCAATTTTCCTCCTCGCGGACGCGGCGATCGTCGAGGCGATCTCGTCGGTACAGCCACGCCGCGATCGCCAAACTGTCTAAACCGAGACTGCCAACTAAAGCGCTCCAAATCGGGACTAACATAGCTAATTAATATTAAGATATCCTGTCATTAACAGATCCGAACCCACTGTTTGCCAGCCAACGCGATCGAGATTTAAAGCCTCGGTCATTTTCTCGAACCCCAACTCCCCCACCGGGGAAGGGGCCGCTTGACCGCCGATAATTTTTGGGGCGATAAATGCCATAATTTTTTGTACCGTTCCGGCGGCGATCGCCTTAGCAGCTAGGGTTCCGCCGCACTCCCACAGCAGCGATCGCAGGCCCCGACGATGTAAGTGAAGGGAGGCTTTAAGCGGATCGAGGCGATCGATCTCCACTACCTCTACCCCTAACTCCACCAGTTCCGCTTGCAGATCGGGACGAACTCCTGTCTCTGTCAGTACCAATGTCGGGGCTGCGTCCGTTTGCCACAGGTAAGCCCGTTCGGGTAAATTTAGGGTACGACTCATCACCACCCGCAGGGGGTTGCGACCTTCTTCGTCGTGACAGGTGAGGCGCGGGTTATCTTGACGAACCGTATTTCCCCCCACAACCACCGCATCGCATTCGGCCCGCAGGCGATGGACGCGCCGCCGCGACTCTTCCCCCGTCACCCAAGCGCTATGTCCGGTGGTGGTAGCAATTTTACCATCCAATGTAGTGGCGAACTTCAAAATTCCAAAGGGGCGATCGCGGGTAATGCTATGAATGAAGGCTTCGTTGAGGTCTCGGCACGCCGCCTCTTCCACCCCGGCCACCACTGTAATACCCGCCGCTTGCAATTTGGCGATCCCCCCCGAGGCTTCCCGGTGCGGATCGCGCATCCCAATAACTACTTTAGCGATCCCGGCCGCGATCGTCGCCTCCGAACAGGGAGGGGTACGGCCGTAGTGGTTGCAGGGCTCTAAATTGACGTACAGCGTCGCCCCCTTAGCCCGTTCCCCCGCATCTTTGAGGGCGAAGACTTCGGCGTGAGGCTGGCCCGCAGCAGGATGAAACCCCTCACCGACCACTTTACCATCGCGCACCACCACCGCCCCGACCATGGGGTTCGGAGACGTGCGCCCCAAAGCCCGACGGGCCAAAACGAGGCAACGTCGTATCATAGCGCGATCGAAGGCGCTAATCTGGGGATTGGCGAGAGTCATTTCAGTGACCGTTTTAGGGAGATGGGGGATAATCAGTGACCAGTGAACAGTGACCAGTGACCAGTTTTAAGAGGGGAAGTTGGGGAATTGGGGAGAAATTTCGTAGGTTGGGTAGAGGAACGATACCCAACAACC
>CAKZKB010000173.1 GCA_937121005.1 uncultured cyanobacterium
CCTACGGGATTATTTTCGAGCTCTATTGGCGCTATTTGCTCCCTGACGAGACGTATCGGAAATATTTGCGCGATCGCGTCGCTGGGGTTCTCGCCGACGACACGGACGAATATCCGGCGATCGCGGTGTCTCTGTTTCAATTTTTCTTAGTCGCTGGCGATGTTCCTTGCGCCTTCACCTACAACCCATACGGGGCGGTGCGATCGGGTCTCAATGCCGATCCCGATGCCATGACCGAGTTACAATCTTTCTGTCGCACGGAAATTTTACCACCGGCCGCGATCGGTTTAGCCACCGACTGGGGAGAAGCAGTGGTGCAGCTTGTCGCCGATCCGATGACGTTCGGACAACTTCCGGCCGAAATTTCTTCGATCCAAACCGTATCGCGATCGCAACTGTTGCGCCAAACGGGAGAGACGATCGCCGAAGCGGTGCGATCGCAGCAAGTCAACCCCGCAGACATCGCCATTATCGCCCCTGGCGTGGATCCGGTATCGCGCTACGCCCTCAGCGAAATTCTCACCCGTCGCGGGATCGCCCTCACCTGTCCCCACGACCAGCATCCTCTGGTCAGTTCCCCGGACATTCGCGCCCTGTTGGTGTTTCTGGCACTGGTGTATCCTGGCTTGGGACGCAGCATCGATCGCGACGCGGTGGCGGAAATGTTGGTGGTTCTCAGTTCCAAACGCGATCGCGAGGGGGCCCCATTTGCGCCCACCATTGACCCAGTACGGGCGGGGTTGCTAGCCGATCGCTGTTACGCCCCCCACCCGGAAAGTCCCGAACTGCGATCGCCGACGGAGTACGATCGCTGGGATCGCTTGGGCTACCGGGCTACAGATGCGTACTATAAAATTTGCGAGTGGATCGAACAGACGCGATCGCAACTGCAACAACGGGCCATTCCCTCGTTTGTCGTTGTCCTCGATCGCGCCATTCAAACCTTTTTATGGCCTCAAAGTACCCTAGAATTCGATCGCCTCTCTCGCTTGCGCCAACTGATGGAAACTGCCCAACATTACTGGGAAGTTGCCAGTCGCGTCCGTCGCGAAAAACCCGCCGAAACCGAAATTGTCGGGCAATTTATCGACTTGTTGCGGCGGGGAACAGTGGCCGCAAATCCGTATCCCTTGCGGCCGGCGGGGGCTGCGAGGGAAGCCGTCACCTTGAGCAATATCTATCAGTATAGAGTCATGCGATCGCACCATCGCTGGCAATTTTGGCTCGATGCCAGTTCCCATTTTTGGTTTAGCGGCGGGGCTTCGGTACTATTTGCGGCCCCATTGTTTCAAAAAAGTTGGTCGGGACGCACTTACACCGCCGACGACAGTTTACAAGCTGACGAGGAACGATTGCGAAGAATTTTGCTCGATTTGCTCGCACGGGCCGATGAAAAGGTAATATTGTGTCACAGCGATCTGGCGGTCAACGGTCAAGAACAGATGGGGCCGTTGCTGGCATTAACGAACGCCTCGGTTCCCGTAACTGGAGAAGTCTTAGTCACATGAATCCGATAGAGAAAAGTTCAGCCGTAAGGGTTCAGGTATGCTAGGCTAAACGGGTGTAGAAACCCGGTTTCTCGCTTA
>CAKZKB010000174.1 GCA_937121005.1 uncultured cyanobacterium
GCGATCGCCTCCGTCTCGAACGTTTGCCAGAACGCCGCCCCGATATCGATCCGGCCGTCGATCGCGCTGTCCGTAAAGGGTTAAGCCTCGATCCCGAAGCTCGCCCGCGTACCATCGCCGCCTGGTTGGATCTGCTTCCAGACGCGATCGCCGCCCCCGACTTGCCCCCGCCGCCCGCCCCAATCCAATCTTCGGCGCGATCGTCGTTTCCCCTGCGGGCCTACCTGTGGGTGCCCTGTCTGTTCGTCGCCACCTCCGTCACCGCCGCCCTCGGGGGGGCCGGGATCGTCCTCGGGTGGCGCTGGCACGAAACCCGCCAAAGCGAAACTGAGCCTCCCGCACCGCAAACCTTCCCCCACTTGCGAGGAATGCCCGAAGATGCGCCTACAGACGACGAAGCCGAAGTGGATTTCGACGAAGAAACTCGAGAAGACGAACCCGTTCCCGAAACCGATATCGCCCCCGAATGGGATTTCGAGGACTCTCCCCTTCCGGTGCGAACCGATCGCGTCGAACGCGAATCCGTATCCCACTATCGGCAAATTGGAGACATTTAAATTGGGAGATCCGGGACTGGTGCTGGTGTGTTACGGCGGTGTCGATATGCGTGTTAAGCAGTAGGGTGCGTTATGGGAACGAAAAATGTCAATTGTCACAAATCGATGGTATTTTCCCATAACGCACCATCCATAAAACCCCGAATTTAACCATGACGATTATTTTTGACACGATCGCACCATACAAATAATGTTAACATCCGGGACGTGGTGCGTTACGGCGATGTTGATATGTGTGTTAAAATCGATTGTCGATCCACGCCGTAACACTACGGAAATTTTCTTCTTTATCCGGGACTGATGCTGGTGCGTTACGGCGGTGTCAATATGCGTGTTAAAATCGATTGTCGATCCACGCCGTAACACTACGGAAATTTTCTTCTTTATCCGGGACTGATGCTGGTGCGTTACGGCGGTGTCAATATGCGTGTTAAAATCGATTGTCGATCCACGCCGTAACACACCCTACGCCATGCAATTACTGTTCTTACTTGCTGCACTCCTACTTGTTCTCATCGCCATTGTGCTTTATTTCGTCTCGGCTCGTTCCTACGAATCGGCCGATACGGTTGCCAATTCCTACGATCGCTGGACGGAAGACGGAATTTTAGAGTTTTATTGGGGCGAACACATTCACTTAGGATACTACGGATCGCCGCCGCAACCAAAAGATTTTCTAGAAGCCAAATCTGATTTTGTGCGCGAGATGGCGCGATGGGGAGGATTGGACAAACGCTCTCCCGGAACGACAGTTTTAGATGTGGGTTGTGGAATTGGGGGAAGCAGCCGCATTTTAGCGAAAGACTATGGATTTTCGGTGACGGGAATTACGATTAGTCCCCAACAAGTCAAACGGGCTCGCGAGTTAACGCCTGCGGATTTGGACGCAAAATTTGAAGTCGATGATGCCATGTCTCTATCGTTTCCCGATGCTAGTTTTGATGTGGTTTGGTCGATCGAAGCGGGGCCGCATATGCCCAACAAAGCAATTTTTGCTAAAGAATTGTTGCGCGTCCTTAAGCCCGGTGGTATCCTAGTGGTAGCAGACTGGAACCAACGGGACGATCGTCAAGATCCGCTTAATTTTTGGGAGCGTCCGGTGATGCGACAGTTGCTCGACCAGTGGTCGCATCCAGCATTTTCCAGCATCGAAGAGTTTGCGGAATTGCTAGCTGCAACTGGGTTAACTGAAGGGGAAGTCGTCACCGCAGACTGGACGGAACAAACCCTTCCGTCTTGGCTCGATACCATTTGGCAAGGTATCGTTCGTCCCCAAGGATGGATGCGTTTCGGCATTTCGGGGTTTGTAAAATCGGTGCGAGAAGTGCCGACGCTGCTGTTAATGCGGTTCGCTTTTGGTGTCGGTTTGTGTCGCTTTGGGATGTTTCGAGGGATCCGGGGGAGTCGGTGAAAACTTTTTCCGATTTGCTTGAAGCGATTGACAAAACGCGATCGCTACCTTTGTAAAGAATGTTAAACCCTATCGCATTTACGATCTAGAAGAGTTGTTTGCTGCGGTTAATTACGTCTTCGAGCAGTGTAAAATACAGATCGCGTCCCGGCACGCGCGATCGCGGTTTCGTTTTTAAGATAAAATACGGTTATTTGCTCTTGAGTTTAAAATGCAAACCCCTGCCACCACTGCCCCCCCCCAACAAGGGCAACTCGTCGAACTCGAAATTACCGATCTGGCCGATAGCGGCGACGGTGTAGGGCGCTACGATAATATTGTTGTTTTCGTCCCCGATACCGTAACAGGCGATCGCGTTCTGGCCAAGTTAACGCGCGTCAAACCTCGCTACGCCAACGCTAAACTCGATCGCATTCTCGAACCCTCGCCTCAGCGAACTCGTCCCAGTTGTATCGTCGCCGATAAGTGCGGTGGCTGTCAGTGGCAGCATATCAAATACGAGTCCCAACTCGAAGCCAAACGCCAGCAAGTCGAACAAGCATTGATACGGTTAGGCGGATTTTCCCAACCAACCGTCGATGCTGTGTTACCTGCCGCACCGTTCGCCTATCGTAACAAAGCCACTTACCCGGTCGATCGCTCTTCCGACGGTAAAGTGCGAGCCGGATATTACCAAAAAGGATCCCACAAAATCGTCAATTTGAATCAATGCCCCGTGCAAGACGATCGCCTGGATCCGCTTTTAGCCCAAGTCAAGCAAGATATCGAATTTCACGGTTGGTCGATTTATAATGAAAGCGAACACCGAGGCAAAATTCGCCATTTGGCCGTGCGGATCGGCCGGCGAACCGGAGAAATGCTGCTGACGATCGTCACTACCGACGATCGCTTAAGCAATATCAAAGAACGATCGCAAGTGTGGATGGAACGCTATCCGGGGTTAGTGGGTGTTTGCGTCAATATTAACCGCGATCGTACCAACGTTATTTTCGGCCCCGAAACGCGCTGTGTCGCCGGCCGAGAAGAACTCACCGAGGAATTCGCCGGGTTGCGCTGGCAACTGCGTCCCGATACTTTTTTCCAAGTCAACACCGAAGCCGCCGAAACTTTGCTAGACGTGGTTATTGAGGGGTTAAACTTGCAAGGAGACGAAGCGATCGTCGATGCCTACTGCGGTATCGGCACGTTCGCACTTCCCCTGGCCCAGCGCGTCCAACAAGTCGTCGGTATCGAAGCGCAACCAGAAGCCGTAGAATTGGCACGACGCAATGCGATCGCCAATAACATTGATAATACAGAGTTTATCATTGGCAAAGTCGAAAAGCAACTAGGCGAGTGGACGATGGAAAACTCCTCAGTCTCCAAGCGCGTCGTCCTCCTCGATCCGCCTCGTAGCGGCTGCGATCGCGCCGTTCTCAACACCTTACTCGACTGGCAACCCCAACGCATCGCCTACGTCAGTTGCAAGGCCTCTACTCTAGCACGAGATCTCAAAATCCTCTGCGACTCGGGGGAGTACCAACTCGATCGCGTTACCCCAGTAGACTTTTTCCCCCAAACCCCTCACGTTGAGTGCGTTGCTTTTCTTTCGAGAGTGTGAGGGATTAGGTTTTAGGTTTTAGGTTTTAGGTTTTAGGGGTGAGGTTCGAGGTACGAGGTGCGAAGTTGTATTCCCCCTAATCCCCCAAACCCCCAAGTCCCCAATTCCCCATCCCCCCAATCCCCTAATTCCCCAAACCCCCATCCCCGAAGTAGGGAAATTGGGAATTGAAAGGCGATCGCATCTGGCCGACAATGGGATTAATATAAGGAGTCGAGGTCAGAATACATGAAGTTCTCCGTCACAGCTTTGTATCAATGGTACCGTCAAGCGCTGCGCCATCCGGTTTACGGTTGGGTCATTGTCGCAGCCAGTCTCGCCTATTTGTTAAGTCCGCTTGACATTTCCCCCGATTTGTTTCCCATTATCGGGCAAATTGACGATGCGGCGATTTTGACGTTGTTGGTGTCCGAACTGTTTCAGATGGCGATGGAGTTTTTGCAGGGACGATCGCAGCCTCGAGTCGAAACCGAGGTGCCCGGAGAAACCACAGCGCGATCGGCAGCCGATACTATCGATGTCGATGCGGTTTCGGTAGACTAACTGGGGGCGGGCCGTTCCCAAACGCGCCATCTAAATCTAGAATGAAAAATCACAGGCGCGATCGAACGCGATTCTTCTTGAGAAGACGCTACGCGATCGCGCCTTTGTCATGCCGACGAGGAGATCGCCGCAATGAAATTTAGCGCCATTGTTACCGCTTTGGGAGATGGGGTCGATCGCAGCAGTCTGGACGCTTTGCCCGATCTGGATCCCGATATTTCCGAAGTTGCCCCCATCGAAACCGCCGCATCCGGTCAAATTAGCTATATCGAAGGACAAAAATATACTGCCGAACTCCAGGCGACTCGTGCCAGTGCCTTAATTTTACCCGTTGACGAGGAACTTTGGGCCGTTGCCTCGGCCAAACAAATTGCTTGGATTGCCGCGCGGGATCCGCGTTGGGTATTTGCACGGACGATCGCCCTATTTTACCAGCCTTTTCGTCCCCAAGCGGGCATTCATCCCACCGCGACGATCGCCCCCGATGCTACCCTTGGTGCGGACGTTTTTATCGGTGCGAATGCGGTAATCGGTGCGGGGGTAAAAATTGCCGATGGTGCTTGCATTCATGCTAACGTAGCGATCTACCCGCAGGTCAAAATCGGCCCGCGAACCGTACTCCATGCCAATTGTACCATCCACGAACGCAGTCAAATCGGAGCCGATTGCGTCGTGCATAGCGGCGTGGTTATCGGAGCCGAAGGATTTGGGTTCGTACCGACCCCGTCGGGGTGGTTTAAGATGGAGCAATCGGGAGTCGCTATCCTCGAAGACGGGGTTGAAATTGGCGCAAACAGTACCGTCGATCGTCCCGCAGTTGGCGAAACCCGTATCGGCTCCCATACGAAAATTGATAACTTAGTCCAAGTGGGACATGGTTGTAAAATCGGCTCCAACTGCGCCATCGCCGCCCAAGTGGGACTGGCTGGAGGCGTAACTTTAGGAAATAATGTCATACTGGCCGGTCAAGTTGGGGTTGCCAACCGGGCCAAAGTTGGAGATGGGGCGATCGCTTCGGCGAAAACAGGCATTCATCAAGACGTTCGGCCGGGTGCGGTGATGTCTGGATTTCCCGCCGTTCCCAATCGCGTCTGGCTCAAATGCGCTGCCATTTACAAGCGCTTGCCCGAAGTGTATCAATTGTTGCGCCAACTCAGCCGCCAGCAGAATTTTCCCGAAGGATAAACAAGACGCGATAATAGAGACAGGACGCGGTTCTTGCGGGTTTGTAGGGCGCGATCGAGTACGCTGGCCATTTGATTCAACACAGACGAATTGGCGCGATCGATGCCGAAGCACCCACCCAAACAAAAGTCGCCACAGCAGGCAAATTCCCCCCCCCGAACCCAGAACATCGGCAATTTTTTTCATAAAAAATCGATTAAATTTGCCAAAGGGTTGCCAAAACCATTCATCTTCGGGCTATATTTAGAATAGATGAGTTCGAGACCGTCGAACTGCATCCAGTTGACACCTACATAAAGAGCCGAGAACAGACTATGGCAGAAGTTGACCAACTTCCCAAAGAACCCCTAAGCGGGAAAGCCTTGTTGAGCAAAGTCAAAGAACTGGCCGACAAGCCTCGCCGAGAAACCGCCAAATACTGCGGTTACTACACCATCACCAAAAACGACCAGGTTCGCGTCAATCTGACCGAATTTTACGATGCCCTGCTGTCTGCTAAAGGCGTTCCCCTCGACCCGGAAACCGCCAAAGACGGGCGAGGCCGCGAACCCACCTATCGCGTCAGCGTCCACCAAAACGGACAAATCGTCATCGGTTCGACCTATACCAAAGCCATGGGTCTCAAACCGGGCGATACCTTCGAGATCAAACTCGGCTACAAGCACATCCATCTCAAGCAGATCGATGACAAGGCCGACTCCAACGGCGCGGGCGCGGCCGACGAGGAAGAATAAAATGAAAGGGAGAAGAAGCGATCGCTCCTCCTCCCGGACGTTTGATTGTTAAGCTGTTTCCATTCTAATTCGTCATGGGCTTGGAGTGCAACGAAAGTTGCTCTCCGGGCCTTTGGCGCGATCCGACTGGCCCCGAAGAGGGTCGTGTTGCTACCCCCCGAATGTTTCTGTGAGTGTTACTGCGATCGCCAACGTTGCTTTTCTCGGTTTGGGCACCATGGGCGGATCCATGGCGGCCAACCTAGCTAAAAATGGCTTGACCGTTACGGCTTGGAACCGTACCCCCCATCGTCCGGGGGTGGAAGCGGCCGCCCGCGCCGGGGCGACGATCGCGTCTTCTATTGCAGAGGCGGTAAAGAATGCTGATGTGGTTTTCACCTGCGTTAGCGACGTGCCCGACGTAGAAGCAGTGGTTTTAGGTGCGGGGGGTGTGGCTGAATTTGCCCAACCGGGGGCGATCGTCGTCGATACGAGTACCATTGGGAGCCAAGGGGCCAAACAAATTGGGACAACCCTAGAAGCAAAGGGTTTTCGCTTTCTAGACGCACCCATTTCCGGTGGTGACGTGGGGGCCAAAAATGGGACGCTGACGATTATGGTCGGGGGAGGCAAGGTAGATTTCGATCGCTGTTTGCCGCTATTTGAGGCCATGGGCAAAAACATCCGCTTGTGCGGCCCCATGGGAAGCGGTCAAGCGGTAAAGGCTTGCAATCAAGTATTGTGCGCTGCTAATTTAATTGGCATCTGCGAAGCCATGCAACTGGCACAGCAACAAAATATCGACCCTCATTTAATTGTAGAAGTGTGCGGCACGGGAGCCGCCGGATCCTGGGCGCTGTCTAACCTGGGCGAGAAAATTATCGACTCAGATTTTGCTCCCGGTTTTGCCATCAAACATATCTTAAAAGATCTGCGCTTGGTCTGCGAAACCATGCCCGAACCCGACAACAATTTGCCCGGTACGACGTTAGCCGATCGCCTGTTTAAACTTGCCGCCGAACTCGATGGCGGTGCGGGGGGCGAGTGCGGAACTCAAGCTATGATTCGCGCTTACAACGATCGACGATCGACGAACAACGAATAAATAGTTAACGTTAGGTATGGGACGCTACTTTCAATTTAAGTTCGCCTCGTGTATTCTAGAGGCTCAGCCTTTGAGGGGAGTTCTGAGCCAGAATGAGTAAAATTGACTACACGGCGATGAGCGATCGCAAGCTAAAACGGTATTGGCTCGATAACCGCAACGATCGCGCTGCCTTTTACGCTTACATGGATCGGCGCTAAGCTAGAAGCGATCGCGAATCCATTTCCCCCGACGATCCGGACTGGGAACGAAAAGCGATCGCCAAAATTGAAGCTCGGGTCGAACGCCATCGCTCCTAATTTTCTATTGTACTTTTACCCATCACCAATTATCCAAATTGATGCGATCGCTTCTCCTGTCCAAAATCCATAACGCCACCCTCACCGATGCCAATCTCGACTACGTGGGTAGCATCGGTATCGATGCAAACTTGCTCGAAACGGCAGGGATTTTGCCTTACGAACAAGTGCAAGTCGTCAACATCACCAACGGAACGCGACTGACTACCTACGCCATTGAAGCCCCACCCAACTCCGGTAAAATCGAACTGAACGGGGCTGCGGCTCGCTTGGGAATGAAAGGCGATCGCGTGATTATTATGACCTACGGTTTATTTTCAACCGAAGAAGCGCGATCGCACCAACCCAAAGTCGTGATTCTCGATCGTCACAATCAAATTCTCGACGTGCGCCCCTAATTCTCTTCAATTTCGCACAAAAAAGCAGCCCGCAGGCTGCTCGAAGTAGAGAGATGCAAACTAAGCAATCTCGCCTTCACCCGGTACGCTGCCCGGCGGCGGAGCCGAAACTGCACTAGGTAAAGACTCTTTCAAGAAACCGCTATAGGCTTCCATTCCGTGTTCGCCAATATCGAGTCCTTCGAGTTCTTCTTGAGGAGTAACGCGAATACCGATGGTGAATTTTAGAGCTAACCAGAAAATGGTGCTCAACGCCACCGTCACGCCACCGATGACCAAAATACCCACCAATTGAGTAATGATATTCGCTGCACCCGGAGCAAAGATCCCGTAAGCGAGGGTGCCCCAAATCCCGTTAACCAAGTGAACGGAGGTTGCCCCTACCGGATCGTCAATGTGGATTTTGTCGAAGAAGGCAACAGAAAAGACCACCAGAACCCCGGCGATCGCTCCGATAATCACCGCCGACAGGTAAGAAACATCGGCACAAGGAGCGGTAATGGCCACCAAACCGGCCAAAATGCCGTTGATAATCATCGACAAGTCGGGCTTGCCATCTTTGATCCAAGAGGTGAACGTCCCGGTAATGCCCCCAGCAGCAGCCGCTAAGCTCGTCGTTACGGCAATGTAGGGTACGGCGGGAATGTCAGCAGCCAGTTGAGAACCGGGGTTAAACCCAAACCAACCCAACCACAGAATCAAGCATCCTAACGTGGCGATGCTCATGTTGTGACCGGGAATGGCACGGGGTTCGCCATCTGCGTACTTCCCTGTACGCGGCCCCAAGAATGCGGCCCCCATGAGGGCAGCCCAGCCACCCACCGAGTGGACGACGGTGGATCCTGCAAAGTCGCGGAAACCCGCATCGTACAGCCAAGCACCTTCGCCGGCCCACACCCAGTGTCCGGTGATGCAGTAGGAGAAACCCACTAACAGAATGCTGAAGATCAAAAAGGCATCGAATTTGATCCGCTCGGCAACGGCTCCAGAGACGATGGTGGCGGCAGTAGCCGCAAACGCGCCTTGGAACAAGAAAAATACGGGTACGGGCAAGCCACCGGAACCGCCGTAAACATCGGCATCGCCAGTGAGGAAAAAGCCGCCCAAACCGAGAACGGGGCTACCCGTTCCAAACATAAACGCAAAACCAAAAGCCCAATAAACGATTAGAGCCAGTCCGAAGACGATCAGGTTTTTCGCCAGGATGTTAACGGCGTTTTTTTGACGGCAAAAACCCGTCTCCAACATCCCGAAGCCGGCGTTCATAAAGAACACCAAGACGGCAGCAATTAGCACCCAAATTGCATCGAGAATTCCTTTTACGTCTTCAGGAGACATGGGGGCAGCTTCGTCTTGGGCAGACGCAGCTACGCTCCAGGTGACGACGATCGCCGCGACGATCGGAACGCAAGCCAGCCAGCGAAGGGGCAAGAACTTGGCGATCCCTTTCAAGTAATCGGCAGCAGTCGCAGAGCGGCGAGGGCGATCGCTCCCAAACCCGTTTTGCGGTGCTGTCCTCATTTTTTTGAGGGTTAGTTTAGATGTCATCGCGCTAGAATGTACCTCTACGAGTCAACATGATTCCACCAATTCTGACTCGCGACTTCTGTATAGGAAGCTACAAATCCCCCGATCGACGTAGGAAAAAGTGTGGATCCTTTGGTACGCGACTAGGTGTTTCTGCCCGACGATCGCGATTTGGGTACGCGGTCGAACATCTGCAACAAGTATTTTTGATATCCCAATTCCTCCAGGCGGGCTTGTTTTTGGAGGACGGCTTGGGTTTGGGTTTGGCGGTAGCGGCGCACTTTTTCCAGGATTTCGGGGTCGTGGGCTGCTAAAATTTGGATGGCGAGCAATCCGGCATTTTTGGCATTGCCGATGGCGACGGTGGCGACAGGAATCCCGGCGGGCATCTGCACGATCGAGTACAGGGAATCGACCCCTTGTAGCTGGCGGCTGGCGATGGGTACGCCAATCACGGGGAGGAGGGTGAGAGAGGCAACCATTCCGGGCAAATGCGCTGCACCCCCGGCTCCGGCGATAATGACTTTCAGTCCTCTCGATTCGGCAGATTGGGCGTATTCTACCATGCGGGTCGGCGTGCGGTGCGCGGAGACGATCGCCACTTCGCAGGGGACTTCGAGTTCTTCGCAGACGGCGATCGCTTCTTGCATGGCGGGCAAGTCGGAGTCGCTGCCCATGATAATGCCGATTTCAGGCGTACTCATTCGTTCTTTTAGGGATAGATGAAGTGATGGCTAACCTGCCTATTATCAACGCTCGCTTCCCCGGCTACAAGGGGTTGCAAACAATTTCTGTCGATGCGGTGGGAAAAATTTCCGCGATCGCCCCGATGTCAACTGCGTCAGTATCGGGTAAGGCGATCGATGCGGGGGGCGATTGGCTGTCTCTGGGGGGAGTCGATTTGCAAATTAACGGGGCGTTGGGGTTGGCTTTTACGGATGTAGAAACTCATCATCGCCCGATTTTAGAGAAAATTTGTCGGTTTTTATGGCAGCAGGGAATCGATGGTTTTTGCCCGACGTTGGTGACAACTTCAGTGGAGAATATCCGCCGATCGCTCGATGTTTTCGCTGAGTTTATGGCAACCTTTGACGAACCGCAAGCGGCAAAAGTGTTGGGTGTCCATTTAGAAGGGCCGTTTTTGAACCCGAAGAAACGCGGGGCGCATCCTGAAGAGTTTTTGCTCCCGCTAACAGTAGAAAATGTCGATCGCGTTTTAGGCGATCGCGCTGATGTTGTCAAAATTATCACCCTTGCCCCAGAATTAGATGAGACTGGAAAAACGGTCGATCGCTTGCAGTCTTTAGGCATTACAATTAGTTTAGGCCATTCTTTAGCCACAGAAGAAGAGGCCAATTCTGCCTTCGATCGCGGGGCAACAATGGTAACGCACGCTTTCAACGCTATGCCCAGTTTGCACCATCGCCAACCGGGTTTGCTAGCAGCCGCGATCGTCCGTCCAGAAGTTCGTTGCGGCCTGATTGCCGATGGCGTTCACGTCCAGCCGACGATGGTAAAAATATTACTACAAGCTAGTCAATTTGACAAGGGAATTTTCCTGGTCAGCGACGCACTCGCACCGTTAGGATTGCCGGATGGAACCTACCCCTGGGACAGTCGTGAAATTGAGGTCAAACAGGGCACGGCACGATTGTTAGACGGGACGCTTTCGGGGACGACGTTGCCTTTATTTTCGGGAGTGCAAAATCTAGTGAACTGGGGAATTTGCGATCTAGAAACCGCGATCGCTTTGGCAACAGTTGCGCCTCGGGAAGCAGTGGGGATCGAAGGTGCGATCGGTGCGGATTCGTCGCAATTGATTCGCTGGCATCAGGAGGGAACCGTGCTAGAATGGAAGCGATTCAAACAATCCAATTCAGAGTGAAGCAGCGTGCAGTCGGGACAGCGAAGTTGTTGCTGGATGGCGCGAACAAGAGCGTTTGTCTATTCTATCCCCTTTTCAGTGGCAGCGATCGCGGAGGAGATTTTAGATCCCATCGCCAAGGCTTTTATCTTGGCGATCGCAGGCTAGACAGCCGCCGTTCCTGTCATAGAAGTCGCTTCTTTTCCGTTCGTCATCGCGATCTTTTCCAGTTCGCGATCGATTAGAAACATTCCTTGTCCTTCTACGCCAATCAACTTAATTTTGTCTAAAATGCCCTTAAACAAAAACTCCTCTTGATGTTGTTCCGCCACGTACCACTGGAGAAATTGCAGCGTCGAATAGTCCGGTTCGGTGGTCGCTAGATGTACCAGATCGTTGATTTTACTGGTGACAACGAGCTCGTGTTGGTAGACTTTTTCAAACAACTCTATTAGGGAGCCGAACTCGGTCGGGGGTGCTTCCATTCCGCCGAGAATTGCCAGTGCGCCTGTTTCTTGCAAGTATTGGAGGAGGCGGTGCATATGCCCCATTTCTTCGGTGGCGTGTTGGCTCAGAAAAGTAGCACAACCATCGAGAGATTGATAAGCGCACCAGCAACTCATTTGCAAGTAGAGATGAGACGAGTACATCTCCAGGTTGATTTGATGGTTGAGGCGATCGGCCATTTTTTGAGAAAGCATCAGTTCGTCTCCTGAGAATGATGGGGCAACTAACAACTTCGAGAAGTCGTCCACTCATAAAATTCTAGGGCTTCTGGATCGCAACTGCAACACCCAGGGCAGGCTTTACTGTCAACTTTGGAGACCCGTCCTTTCCGAATCAACAGAGATAGCATGGCCCGCAGGGTCTCCGCATCGAGTTTGAACTGGCGTTCCAGGTCAGCGAGAGACGTGCGGTGGCAGTTTTGCAGGTGAGTTTGTAAGTCTTTAATCAGCATGGTAGTAGATGTCCTCAATTTTCACTATTTTCGTTTTCGACTTGTTGCTGTAACTCAATGATGCGATCGAGTGATAATTCAGTAAAATTTGCAACTCGATTGACATTAACCTCCGCACGAAGCATATTTAATGCAATTTGTTCTTGCTTTTGCTCGGCTCCTTGCTGAATTGCTCGATCGCGCTCTTGTCGGTACAATGGTTCTAAACGCATAACTAACTCCCGGTCTTCTGCTGACCCTTGCGTGTTGGTTAAGTATCGCTCTAAAGTATAGAACAATTCTAGCACAGTTGCTCGGTACTCGAAGGTCTCTGGCAACGCTAAAAACTCCTCAATCGCTTGTTTCTGGACTGTTCCACGTCCCAACAGTCGCAACCATAAGGTTTCTGGGGTTTGGGGTAGGCGGTGAATCGCGACTATCGCTGTCCGCAACCCGTTAGCGAGAAAGTGAATCCCTTCCCCCCAATCGCCCCGATCTCGCGCCCCAAATTCAGATGTAATGGTATCGGATGCGGTGGGTGTCCAAATCCACAAACGCGGTAAATCGCGATCGGATAATGCTTTTTTGTTACGCTTGGCTTCCCGTCGCAGTTGTCCGTCTAATTCCAGTAACTTTAACAAACAGTCGCGAATTTCGTTATCCGTTACAGGGTTACGAAATGGTTCAAAGATGGCTGCTGTTGTTGCCATTTTTCCCAGCAGTCCTAAAGCGGCGCGATCCGCGACAGCGCACCTATCGCCCTCTGCGGATGAAGGAACGAACGCCACATCGATCTGTCTAGCTTCTCCAGCAACTCGTTTAGGGGACTCAACTTTGCCGATCGTCGATAGCAGGGTTTCCAAATAATCTTTGGCAAATTGGTCGTGAATAAATCGTGTCATGCACCTAAAAATTGCTGTATTGTACCGCACCTGGAGGGCGATCGCCCTTGTCCTCTAGCGAGTTAAAACTTTAGTTAATCGGCGTGCTAACCTGTAAAGGGTAAGCATTCAGGTGGTATCTAGAAACTGGGTTTCTACGTCCGAGGCGCATCGAACACCTGAATAGTTACCCTTGGGAAAGGGCGAATGCCATAAACGCTGCGCCTAGGCTGCGCCAAACGCCCCTACAGGTTGCTATGCGGAGATGCGACGGCGGTTGCTGGCAAATTTGAGTCCGGCTAAAACAATTCCCATGGTGAGGAAAAGACGAACCCACCAGGCGATCGACCCGCCGGGATGTTGGGGAAAGGTGGCAGTTTGGTAGTAAAATGTTGCGACCCAATAGGCCAATCCAGTCGTCCACAAACCGACGAAAATTGTCCAGCCGAGATTGGTTTCCCGGTAAACAGCCGCCATTGCCGAAACGCAAGGAAAGTAGAGCAATACGAACAGCAAAAAGGCGATCGCGGCGGTAGAACTGCCGAAGCGTTGCGACATTTGCCCGAAGGTGGAGTAGCTGACTTCTTGTTCTGTGGCTGCGGTTTCTAGGTCGCTGGCGCTACTCATAATCCCCAAACCGACCGGATCGAGAACTTGGTTGGAGAGATCGGCTAAGTTGGCGGGAATGCTAGCAAAGGCTTCTTGCATTCCACCTAACAAGCTGTATCCTTCTTCGGGTTCCTCGGCGATATCGGCTGCGGTTTCAACGCGATCGCCCAATTGAGCGTACAGCGAATCCATGCTACCAACCATCACTTCTTTGGCAAATACTCCGGTAAAAATACCGACGGTGGCGGGCCAGTTTTCCTGTTGAATGCCCATAGGTGTAAAGGCGGGAGTAATGGTACGACTAACCGCACTCAACAGCGAATCTTGAGAGTCGTGCTTGCCAAAAGATCCGTCCGTGCCTACAGAATTAAGCAAGCCCAAAATCACCACCATAATTACAATCATTTTACCCGCGCGGCTGATGAAGGCTCGCAAGCGTTCCCACGCCCGGATCAGCACGCCTTTAATGGTGGGTAGGTGATAGACGGGCAACTCCATCACGAAGGGAGAAGCCTGTCCTTGCAGTAGAGTATTTTTGAGTACCAAACCTGTAAAGACGGCGGCGAGGATACCCAAAATGTAGAGCAAAAAGACGATGTTCTGGCCGTTGCGGGGGAAGAAAGCAGCGCAAAACAGGGCATATACTGGGAGTCGCGCCCCGCAAGACATGAACGGATTCATCAACACCGTCATCAGGCGATCGTGGCGATTTTCCAGGGTACGCGCTGCCATGATACCGGGGATGTTGCAACCAAAACCGACCATCATGGGGACGAAGGATTTGCCCGGAAGTCCTACAAAACGCATCAGCCGATCCATAACGAAGGCTGCCCGCGCTAAGTATCCCGAGTCTTCTAAAATGGCTAGACAGACGAACAGCAAGCCAATTTGGGGAATAAAGGTTGCGGTGGTTTGGATACCGCCACCCACGCCATCCGCTAGCAAGCCGATCGCCCAACCGGGGGCGTTAATTCCCTCGAGTAAATGCGCCGTCCCATCAACGAAAATGGTACCGAAGGCAATATCGAAAAAGTCGATAAACGCACCGCCGAAGTTAATCGAAATCAGGAAGGTGAGGTACATCACCCCTAAGAAGATAGGGATGCCCCAAGTGCGGCTGAGGACGACGCGATCGACGCGATCGGAAAAGTGTTGTTGTCCGGCATTGCCGCAAACGGTGGCTTCTTGCAACACTTGATGAATCCAAGTGTAGCGGGCATCGGCGACGAGCAAATCGATGTCTTCATCGAGGGTATCGCGAACCCGATCGCGGTGATGCGTCACCAGATCGGCCAGGTTTGCGTCCCGGAAGCGATCGTCGTATTGCAGTAAACTGAGACTGTGCCAGCGACGATCGTCGGGTTGGTAGGGTAAGGCGCTACCAATTTCGCTGAGGGCAGCTTCGATTTCCTCGGGGTACGAAACTCGCGTGCGCGGCGTAAAAGGATATTCGATCGCCTCTTGCACCACATCGCGCAACTGGCTGACCCCCCGGCCGAGACTGGCACTCATGGGAATCACCGGGCAACCGAGGCGATCGGCCAGGACTTCAACATCAATTTGAATCTCCCGTTTGTCGGCCAGATCCATCATGTTGAGGGCGACAGCAACGGGAATGCCCATTTCCAGCAGTTGCGTGGTTAGATAGAGATTGCGCTCGAGGTTGGCCGCATCGACAATATTGATAATTAATCGCGCTTCTCCTGACAGCAAGTAGTCTCGGGCCACTTGTTCGTCGAGGCCGGTGCTGGCATCTTCCATATCCAGGGAATAGACCCCCGGCAGGTCGATGACGGTGATGGTACGCTGCGCGTGGCGATAGCTGCCTTCTTTGCGCTCGACTGTCACCCCCGGCCAGTTGCCCACCCGTTGGTTGCTGCCCGTGAGGGCGTTAAATAGGGTGGTTTTGCCGCAGTTGGGGTTGCCGACGAGGGCAATGCTATAGAGCGATCGCCCAGTATCCCGGCGGCGAGGGAGCGTGGTTGTATGGCTCATGATGCACCTCCTTCGATGAGTTCGACTTGCAGTGCGTCGGCTTCGTCTTTTCGCAAGCTCAAACTAAAACCGCGCACTTCGATTTGGGTGGGATCCCCTAGGGGGGCGTGGCGAGTGATGGTAAACTCCACGCCAGGGGTGAGTCCCATGGCGAGTAACTTGCGCTTGTAGGCGCGGGCGGTGGGTTCGTAGCCCGCGACGCGCAACCGGGAGCCAATGGCGGCATCCCGCAGGCGAACGCTGGGGCGTTGGGTAGTGCCATTCATCGATCGTTTCCTCTGTGACAAACTTTTGTGTTCTCTTCTCGGCGGGGCCGCAATGCGGACAACCCGAACACCTCGAGCCATCTCCGCCCCGATCCCGAAGCGATCGCCGTTGAGAGCGATAATGACAGCACCATCCGCCGCGCAAGCGACTACCTCAAACTCGACACCGGGCATCAGTCCCATTCCCATCAAGCGAGACTGGATTCCGGTGCGATCGAGGGCAACAAGGCGCAGACGATCGCCCGTGCGAGCGGCAGACAGTGGGAAGGATTCGGTTTCCAAGGCGTTTCCTCGAGTGGTTGGCAGGATGCGGGGCGATCGACATCAGACCCAACATCGGCTCGTTACATCTGAGAACTACTCTCAACTACTAACACGGAAGATTGTCTGGCCCCTGCGAATTTTGGAAAGTTTTAACAATCTAAATCTACGGAAACGTATCGAGATATACGCTCTATCGCCCTAATAACGAAAAGAAGCGGTCTGTCTGGACTCCAGCGCTCTTGAAAGTCAATTTCAGTGCTTTTGGGCCTGACGAACGAGCGACGAGCAATACCAGGGATTCAGGTATGCTAGGCTAAACGGATGTAGAAACCCGGTTTCTCTGTACCACCTGAATACTTACAGTTTGTTGAAACTCTAGTAAAAATTGTGGAACGTGGATTGATTTGGTTGCCCTTGTTAGCCTTGTTTGTCGGTTTGGCTTGGGCGGGTTGGAACGAATTTCAAAAAGTTGAAGCCTACCGCCGTTGGGCCGAAGAGTTCGATCGCGCTAAATAGTTGTTTGAATTATTTTTGGGGCAAAAAGGAGAGACAATAATATGGGGCCGGCCGACGCGCGGCGACCCCATTCTTTTAGGTCAATTTTCTTTGAGCGATGTGACGGCGATCGCGGTGCAAACGGACAAGGGGAAAGTCAAGTTGACTTTTAGCTTAAGTGACGATAAAGAGGCGATCGCGATCCCCTTTACCGATCTAGAATTGGCGCAACAATGGTGTGCGGCGTTACAGCGCGATTGCCCAAAAATCGAGGTTTAAGCGCCTTCTCCCTCAACGGGAACGCCTGTAAACGCATCCGAGAGCTTTTCAATAATTAACAGTGCTGGAATTAACAACACTAACATCGTGGCTGACATCATATCGCCGCCCCAACTGGCGTGCAACCAGTGAAACATCCCTTCGCGTCCGGTTCCGTGAAAGTAGGTTAGTAGCGCATTGCGAACGATGTTGGTTCCGACGCTAATCGCGATCGCCGCCGCCAAAAAGGTTAAGGAGATTTTCTTCGATTTCAGGTTGTTCGTCCAATACAACAAAATCAAGGCCACGTAAATCGTCGTAAACAGCATTTTTAGCCCCGCACAGTGGGGAGCGACTTCTACTGTTTTGCCACCGACAAACAAATAAATCTGATCCACGTTGACATTCAGCCCGATCAGGCCTAAAATGAAGCCAGCCGTGGCCGCAATGAATTTTTGCAAGGGCAAAATATAGGTAGCGATGAGATAAGGAATGTCGTTCGGTGTTGCCAAAAATAGCAGCAGCCAGGGAAACCACAGCAGCCGCCAACCGGAAAATCCTTTAAACCACAGGCACAAACCCGCTAGCATAATGGGAAACGAAAGGTTAACCAAGTCCCATAAGCCACTGAGGTAAAAAACGCCAGCCACACCGAACAAAACGGCTCCCCAAACCGAACCGCGATCGGGCAATTTCATCCACTTATCCCGCTTTTCCCAAGCGATATAGACCGCCAGGGGAATACCGAGAAGGCCGTGACTGAAATATTCGTGTTCGATGCTGATACTTTTAAAGACCCATCCGTGTACCCACTGAAGCAGTAACGGCACGTACAAGATCGCCAGAAACAACACGACAGCTGTTTCGTCGAAGCGGATCTGTTTCCAGTCGGGAAATTTTTCTTTTAACTGCACGGTTTTTTACTCCACGATCGACTGAGATGCGAGACAGACGGCTAACAAAAATTAGAGCTACTCTATTTTAGACCCAGATTCGAGAAGTGCGTGCGGGACGATCGCCCAAAAAAACCGGCCCCTGACGGAACCGGACAAGTAAGCAGTTCAAAAGAAGCAATTTAGCGCACATTAGCGCGGCTTTTTCATCCCGCGAGCCATGTTGCGGAACATATCCAAGTTGGTGTCGCGGCTGCGGCGTTGTTCGGAACCGCTAAAGCTGTTGCTGCTGGTGGAGACGCTGGAAGCCGGCTTCACTTCAGGAGTCGTAGAAGTGGCAGGAGTCATGCCAACAGAGGGTTGAGAGGCGCTGCTGGAGGACTCTTTGGTGAGTGCGGAGTAGCCGTCGTTGGTTTCGGTGGCGATCGCCATTTCGCCGAAAGCAGGCTTGGCGAAGGTTTTGCGGACGCGCTTCACCTTCCGCATATAGTCGATATCGCCGTAGGTCTTCGCGTCGTCGTCGCCTAAGAAAAAGTCGTTAGTAGCCATGGGTTCCCTACCGGATTGGTAACATAACTGCGTGTTATGTTAAATATTATCACGGAAATTAAGATTTGCGATCGCGTTTCTTAAATTTCTCATCAAATTTTCTCATCTCGCCAGCGCTGGATCCAGCTTTGTACGGCATCGCGCAAGTCGGGGCGATCGGCATCGAACCATTCAATTTCCGGGTAGCGGCGAAACCAAGTACGCTGGCGTTTGGCAAACTGGCAGGTATGGAGGATGGTTTGCTCCATGGCTGCGGCAAGCGAGATCTCTCCAGCGAGGTGGCGTTTGACCTCGGCATAGCCTAACGTATCGAGCAGGGGTAAATCTGTGCCGTATTTAGCAATGAGATATTCGACTTCGGCAACAAAGCCTAATTCTACCATGCGATCGCACCTTTTTTTGACGCGATCGCGCAGTGCCTCTGGACTGTTGCAAGTCAAACCAATGTGGAGAATGGGATAGTTGGGTGGGTTTTCGCCTTGCTGTTGGGAAATGGGAGAACCTGTGGCATAAAAAACTTCTAAGGCACGGAGGGTGCGGACGGTATCGTTGGGGTGAATTTTGGCCGTTGAAGTGGGATCGACCTGCTGTAAAATGGCGTAGCATTGGGGTTGGGAAAGCGAAACCAGTTGCGATCGCAGTTCTGGTATAGGAGCGACGCGGGGAATTTTTAAGCCCTTTGTTACTGCTTCAATATACAATCCCGTTCCTCCCACGAGTAAGGGAATTTGTCCTTGGCTGTGGAGGCGATCGATAAGGAATTGGGCTCGTTCTTGATACGCGGCAACGGTGAGGGTTTCGGTGGGGTCGCAAATGTCAATGAGAAAGTGAGGAACCGCCGCGCGATCGTCTTTGTCGGGCTTGGCCGTGCCGATGTCAAATTCACGATACACTTGGCGAGAATCGGCACTTAAAATCGACGATCGCATCTGTTTCGCGATCGCGACGGCTAACCCCGATTTCCCCGTTGCGGTTTCCCCACAAATAACAATCAATCCACTCATCTAAATTTCTCCTCGTTCCTCTGGCTCTGCCAGGGAACGTCGTTTCGAGGCTCTGCCTCGTGTAGAATGGAGGCGGATCCTCTGCAATTCGTTGCGCCCTGCAATATTCAGAAATTGTAGGGGCGAATGGCATTCGCCCTATCCCAACCAATCGGATTGTACCAGAAATTAACCGGATTTGATATGAAGGAAGCGAAGCAACGAGGGAGGGCGAGGCATTCGCTAAGGAGATTGCAGAAAAAAACTCCATTTCTCTGTGCGAATGCCTAGCCCCTACAGGAACAAACCCGGCTTCTGAGAGAAACCGGGCGTTTTGAAAACTCACTTAAATGTTGGCTTCTCTACTTTTTAAGCATCGCGATCGGCCGGAGAAGAATCGTAAAGCGCGTCGAGTTGGGCGCGGGCTTCATCGACGTTCACCGATCGCATGACTAATAACGGTTCGTTGGTGACTCGTCCGGTATTGTCCAGTAACTCTGGATGGGGAACGGTTTGCGGTTGCGATGCAGACATTCGCGGGGCGGTGTAGGGTCGCTGCGAGTCTCGACTCAGGCGAATTAAGTTACCGATGAGGTTGCGAATGGCCATAAATGCCAGTAAGGTAAATGCCAAGATGTAAAGTAGGTGTAACATTGCTGTCCTCCAGGTAAAATTGCTAAATAAATCGATGGTGAAAAGGTTTTGAAAAAAACGATCGCACTGCCAGGGGTCAACCCGCCTCGGGTGCAGTATCGGACGATCGCTCTTGTCGGAACCGCATCGCCACTTGCCAACACTCGGTTAGCAGCTTGTGCCATGGCATCAATACTGCCATGTCTACGCCCGCTTGCCCGTCAGTGACGTTCAGCAGCATCTTCGCCGTGTTGACCTCTTCGCGAGCGCGAACCACCCGCGCCAGCAAGTCCGCCTGGCCCGCTTGCCCCAAAAATGAAATCTTCTCAGATTCTAGCAGCGACTGCGATCGCCCGAACCAATACTGAAAATCTTCCAGGAGCGGCTCTAATATATTTTTCAGCAAGTTGGGGTCGGTAGGGTACGAATCTAACATAAACCAGCGATCGTCCTCTCATTGTCTCAACTATAACATTAACGCAGTTTACGTTTTGTTACAATTCTATGCAGGAAGCAAAATTCTGGCTGGCTTGGGCGCAGATCGAGGGTGTGGGGCCAGTGATACTACGGCGGCTGCGCCATCGCTTTGGCAACCTGGAGACCGCTTGGGGGGCATCGGCGGCGGAGTTGGCGCAGGTGGAGGGGTTGGGCGATCGCAAGGTGGAAGGGATTTTACAGGGACGATCGCGCCTGGATCCCGATCGCTTTTGGCAGGAACACGGCGAGAAGAATTCCCAGTTTTGGACACCCGCCGACGATCGCTATCCCCGCTTGTTGCGGGAACTGCCGGGGCCGCCCCCGGTATTGTACTATCGCGGACAGGTGGAAATGGCGGAAAATCGGGGAACGGTTCCGGCTGTGGGGATCGTCGGGACGCGATCGCCTTCAGACTACGGGAAAAAGTGGACGCACCGGATCGCCACAGCTTTGGCGAAGCGCGGGTTTTGCGTCGTATCGGGGATGGCGGC
>CAKZKB010000175.1 GCA_937121005.1 uncultured cyanobacterium
AATTGTGGATGGCGTAGGTTCTATCAACGATATCTTTGAGCGTATCGTTACCGCGATCGCCGTAGAGGACATCGTTCCCCGCATTTCCAAATACAATATCGTCTGCTTCGCCAGCCGCGATCGTGTCGTTACCATCGTTGCCCGAGATTAAATCGCGATCGCCATTTCCAGAGATATTGTCGTCACCTGCACCCCCGAAAATAATATCTTTTCCTTCCATGCCCATCAGCACGTCATTACCCGCACCTCCACTGATTTCATCGTCGCCTGCATCGCCAGAGAGGGTATCGTCTCCCATGTCGCCGTAGAGGACATCTGTCCCTTCTCCAGCCGAAAACAGGTCTTCCAGCATAGCGATCGCATTCAGAGGAATTAGAATCGGAGTGCGGGTCGTCTTGGGCTTTAGTTTCGACGATCGACTGCAACAGGGTTTGTAAATTGGTTTCGATTTCGGAAGTTGAAACCATGGTTTTTTAGGGATGAAACAACGCTCGTTTTCGAGTTATCTTCATCGTAGTTTCTACCCCAAAAGCACCGCATTGGCCGAAGCGCGGCTTTCTCTACGCGATCGCGCGTATTCGTTCCCGTCGATAAGCAGGTGCAACTTGCACGATCGCTCCCCAACATTTAAACTAAAAGAGAGCGATCGAGTTTGCTGGTATTCGAGCAAAATTGCAATTTCGGGCAATGTCCAAGAAACTGTTAATTGTTGACGACGAACCGAACCTACGCGACATTCTCCGAGAATATTTGGAAACCGAAGGCTACAGCGTTGGCGAAGCCGACTCGGGGGCGGCAGGATTGTCCGCTTTTGCTGCATTGCAACCCGATGTCGTTATTTCCGATATTGCCATGCCCAAAATGAACGGGTTCGAGTTGTGTCGCCAACTGCGATCGCAACCGGGAAATGAATTCGTACCGTTTATCTTCCTTTCGGCTTTCGGCGAAATCGACGATCGACTGCGAGGCTACCAACTGGGGGCCGACGATTATCTGGTCAAACCCATCAGCCTAGTGGAGTTGGGGGCCAAAGTAGAAATGCTGCTGCATCGCAGTTACCGCCTACAACGGGAAATGCTGCGCTTGCTGCAAGGGGTTTCGTCTCTGTCTCCAGAGGCGGCCCCACAAGCGGACTCGCCACCGCTACCCTTGACGGAAGCGGAGACGCGAGTCTTTTTAGAAGTGGCTAAAGGATTTTCTAACAAAGCGATCGGCGATCGTCTGTTTATTAGTCACCGCACGGTACAGGCTCACGTCACCAACATTCTCCGCAAGCTGGAACTGAAAACGCGATCGCAACTCATCCATTTGGCCGCCGAACGGGGACTACTTCAAGACGAGTAAGATCGTACCAAAATCGGGACGCGAAAAGGTCGCGATTTTAAAATGTAGTACGGGTCGATACTACAACCACCAACGAAGTCAAGGGGGTTTCAGCCGCGTTCGCGTAGCGTCTCCGTTAGGAGAATCGCCGATCGCCGCCACGTACTCAACCTGACATATACCCCCAAATTTCGCCACCGAGCACTATACCCCATTCGATCGCATTTTAAAACGAGCGTACCACAGTCTGAAACCCTTGTAAACTCGTATGCTTATTGACGCTATTCTCATCAACTATTGCTTCCGTTCTCAATAAGCATAAAGACTGGCCGCGCGATCGTCTCATGCTTGGAGATCGCGGTATAATACGAGTGAAACAATTGCCAACATTATGGACAGTCAGTTGCGATCGCTGTCTTTAGATCTCAACTCGGCCCTAGAACCGTTTCCCTACGAAATTATTGAGGAGTTGGGGAACAATCGATCGGGGGGGCGCGTGACGTATTTGGCTGAAGATACGCGCAGCAATACGAAAGTGGCGCTCAAACAGTTCCAGTTCGCGATCGCCGGATCGGACTGGTCGGGTTACGAAGCGTGCGATCGCGAGATCCGAGCGCTGCAAGGGTTAGACCATCCGGGCATTCCTCGCTATCTCGACTCTTTTGAAACGCCGAACGGTTTCTGTTTGGTGCAAGAATATAAAGCGGCAGTACCGCTATCGCAATTTTATCGCGCCTCGCCAGCAGAAGTCAAGCAAATCGCGATCGCGCTGTTAGAGATTTTGGTCTACTTACAAGATCGCGTTCCGCCTGTCATCCATCGCGACATCAAACCGGAGAACATTCTTGTCGGAGAAAAAAAGGACGATCGCGTTCCGGTGTACTTAGTGGATTTTGGTTTCGCTCGCATTGGCGGTGGTGAAGTGGCGGGTAGCAGTACGGTGAAAGGAACGCTAGGATTTATGCCGCCGGAACAAATATTCGATCGTCCTCTCACTCCGGCTTCGGATTTATATGGCGTGGGTGCGAGTTTGGTTTGCGTGTTGACGGGGACAAACTCGGCTGACA
>CAKZKB010000176.1 GCA_937121005.1 uncultured cyanobacterium
TTGTTAACCGCATCGTGACCGACCACCAAACCCGTGAGGGGACGATCGCCCTTTGAGTAGGTCTTTACCATATCTTGCCAAGCGGGAATGACGCGATCGAACACTTGCTGTAAGTTTTCGCCTTCGGGCATTTGCACCGTTTCCGGGTCGGTTTTCCAGCGATCGAGGAGATCGGAATACTCGCTGCGGATTTCGGTTTCGAGTTTGCCTTCCCAGAGTCCGTGACCGATTTCGGCAAAGCGGACATCGAGCTCTAGGTTAACATTGGGATGTCGTTCGAGAATAATTTCTGCGGTTTCTTTCGGCCGGGCCATAGGCGAAGACAAAGCAAAATCAATCTCTACCGATGCTAACAAATCGGCTGCTTTGCGAGCCTGTTCGCGGCCGTTATCGTTTAAGGGCACGTCAATTTGGCCTTGAAAACGCGACTCGCGGTTCCAGTCCGTTTCGCCGTGACGCACTAAAATCAATCGCGGGCCGTTGTGGGGTTGGCGCGGCTTCGGAAAAGACTGACCCAAATGACTTAACAAGTTCATCGATTCTAGCTGCACCGTGTCGCCCCAACCGCCGGAAAAATTCAAGACGCTAATGCCGCAATTAGACTGTTGAATCGCTTGATAGTACGATGGTTTAATCCCCGTTGCCGACAGTAACAAACAGCGATTGATGCCGTTGTGGGCAATAACCAAAACCGTCTTACCCTGATGGCGATCGAGGCAATATTGCCAAAATTCCTGCGCCTGTTCGTACAGCGATAAAACGGGGAAATGCTCCACCGTCTGCCCGTTTTTCGACAGCACCATTTTAAACTCGTGGGGGCGTTGTTTCCACAGGCGATAGTCATCGGGAAACTGGGCCGCGATTTCGGTTTTCAGCTTGTTTTCCCACAGGGGTAAATCCACTTCCCACAAATATTCTGAGGCTTGCGGTGTGGGGGCGTTGGCGCTTAAGCTAGAACGAACGATCTCTGCGGTTTGCTTGGCGCGTTGCAGGGGGCTGGTGTAGATGGCATCGAAGTCGATCCCGTTTAAGGTATCGCCGACGAGACGGGCCGCTTCCCGACCGCGATCGGTCAGAACGGACTCGTCACAGCGACCTTGAATAATTCCTCGGGCGTTGTAGCTGCTTTGACCGTGACGAACGAGTATGACGCGGGTGGTACTCACCAGATATCCTCCTATGCGGGCGGTGGGTGGGCGATCGCGCCCCTACCCGTCACTGTTTATACCACGCGATCGCCCTCGTCGATCGCCGGAATCTGGTATCCTGAGAGGAGAAGTCGGCCAACTGGAAACCTCCGTGCAGATTTTGATATTACACGAGAAACCGGGTTTGCTGAAAGGACAAACTCGATTCTTATCTGAAATACAAGCAATAAACCCGGTTTCTGCACCAGTTTATGCTAGGCTACCTGAGTAGTTACGAATTCTAAATTTTGAATTCTAAATTTTGCGGAAAGTCGGGGGTGTAGATTTTCTTCCCCCCGAACTTTCCAAGACGAATTTTGAATTGGAGCGAAGCGACTAATGGCCATCATTCCTCTACGCGCTTGGTATCTCGAAAAATACGAACCGCTTTCGGAACTCGAACAGCGTCCCCACGACCTACGTTTGAGTAAAAGCGGGTTGCTAAAGTCGGGGTTGCGGGCTGATTTTCTAGACGAAAGCCACCAGGTACGCGAGTCGCAATGGTTCGCTCGCTATCTTGATGGCGATATCATTGAATTTTACATTGAAGGAAGCGGCAGCTACGTTATTTCTAATATAGACTTAATCGGCCACGAGATCTATTTCGCCAAGCGAGAAAGTATGCTGCATTTGTCTCCAGTGATTTTCTGGAGCTATCAAACCGAATTTGCTCCCGCTTACGAAGCGCTTTCGGAAACCTTAGAAACATTTATTGAGGAGTTTAACGAACGATCGCGCTTGAATTTAACTCTAGAAACCTCTCAACGCCCCGTCGATGCCCCGTTGCGCCTCAACAGTCGCCTAACGAGCAGAATTCGTAAAAGTTTGCTCGTCATTGCCGATATTACGCCCATTGGTTCTCTTCCTGGCGATCCGCCTCGGGTGATGGTGAGTCCGAATGTTTGCATGGAAGTCGGGTATGCTTTGCACGGAAAGCGCACCGAACAAGTTTTATTGGTCAATATGGAGCGATCGGATCTTTCCGGTCAGCTTCCCTTCGACTTACCTAAATACCAACGTTCGAGTTTTGCCAATGCTAGCGATTTAGAAAAGACGCTACCGACAGTTCTCGAAGCCATGCTGCAACGCTACAATTTATTGCAATCTTAAATCATGCTATTTTTATCAGCTTGGAAAAATGTTTGGCAAACTATCGTCGCTGTGACGATCGCGATCGCGTTTAGTTTGTCTGTTTTTGTAGGTTACGCGATCGCGCAAGACACCCCAGCTAGTATCGAACAATTGAACGCCGAAACCTCTGCGGTTCCCAGTGTGGATACCTCTACCATTTCCTCGGAAAAAATCAGTCAGTTCGCCACTGCTTACGAAGAAATTATCGATATCGTGCATAATTATCGCGATCGTATTGACAGCGTAGAAACCCCAGAAGAAGCCGATCGCTTGCAGTCCGAAATTGAAGCCAAAGCCAACGACATTATCCAGCGATCGGGGTTAGAACCATCGGAATATTTCCAGTTGTTGGGGTTAGCCAACGCCGATGCCGAATTTGGCGAGCGCGTCGTGTTACAATTAGAACAAAAGTAGCCCACCCTACCCAAATTTATAAGCAACAGTTCGGACACTTTTAACTGACCAACGGTAGAATGCGGGTTCAGCCCCTCGATCGAAAACTGTCCGGAGTATTGTATAAGCGATCCGCCGGGTTTTCAATCCCATTTTTAATTTTTAATTTTTAATTGATTGGCCCAGCGATCGACCACTTCAGGGGATCCGTACCACAACCGCCCCGGTTTGGGAGAATGATAAACATCGTCAAAGACTAAGTTTTCCGCTCCTTCTAAATGCGCCGCCGAAATGGGAGTAATACCATCACCCCAACAGTTACCATTGCCACAAGTGAGGGTATAGCTATTATAGGCTAACCAAGTTTTCCAACTGCGCTGCCCGAAAACAGCTTTCCCCGCAATGCAAACGTAGCGGACATTCGAGTAAAATGCCCCTGGATAGTTTTGGCTGACAAAATCTAAATTGCGCTTCGTCCAGCGCTCCAAACTCGTCTGCGGCGTGCCCAAACAAACTAAAGTGTTAATATAAGCACGAGCGTTCCACAACCCGGCATCGGGAGTCACGTCACCGTGAATGCAGTAAGGTTTTTCGCCCATGTAGATCCGCGAAATCCAGCCTCCTGCCGAATGCCCGACTAAATTGATTTGTTCGGTGTTAAACTCGCGGCGAACGCGAATCGCCGTTGCGTGCAGCAAGCGCAAAATAGGGACGATCGACCGCCCGCCCAACGTGGGCAGCCAAGTAGACTTTTTCACCGGGACGATCGCAGTAGGAACGCCATGTTGTTCTAAAGCACTTGCCAGTTCTCGATATTCGTAGTCGGCGGCCAAATAGCCAGGAAGGATAACGGTCGGTAAGGGGCGATCGGACATATCAATTTTAGATTTTAGATTTTAGATTTTGGCTTGTATCCGCGATGTTCTCGATCGTGGAAACCGCGATCGAAAGGCTAAAACGGATTGTACCATTAACGAGGTATGAGGTATGAGGTGTGAGGTACGAGGTATGAGGTACGAGGTTGTATTCCCCCCCAATCCCCCAAACCCCTAATCCCCCATCTTAAAACTGGTCACTGGTCACTGGACACTGGTCACTGATTGTCCCCCCCAAACCCCCAAACCCCTAATCCCCTAATTCCCCAACTGCCCGATCGGTACAATACGGGGAAGGACTATGATAGAGGATGGCTGTCCCGGCAAGAACTATGCACAAGCCCCCGATCGCCCTTCAGTGTCCCAACCCCGAATGTTTGGCCGCCAATAGCGACGGCCGCCCGTTTTGCGCGAAATGCGGTACTTTCGTCCCCCAACGCTACTTGCTGGCGGCGGGAGAGTCGATCGCGCTCAAACCGGGAGAAATGCTAGCAGGACGCTACTACTATCACGGCGACGGCATTTTCCTAGACGCGCAACCCGGCCTGTTACCGCAACTGCCCGACGAGGTGCCCGAATTCATCGAACCCTACCTGCGGCTGTTTCCCGAACGGGTGCGGGTTCCCCAGGCTTACGGGTTCGCCAGCGATAAAGGAATGACAGTCTGGTTCCTGGAAAAAGCCCCGATCGTCGCCGACGCAAACGGGGTGCGGTGGCGGCCGTCTTTACAAGAATCTTGGGCCGGGGCGACTCCCTTGCGCCAACTGCACTGGCTGTGGCAAATGGCCCGGTTGTGGACTCCGATGCGGGCCACGGGGGTAGCCTCCAGTTTGCTCGACGATCGCCTGTTGCGCGTCGAAGGCGGTTTGCTGCGCTTGTTGCGCCTGGAGTTCGATCGCACGCCGCCGACGCTGGCCCAGTTGGGGGAATTTTGGCAGTTGTGGGTGCCCGGTGCCCGGACAGAGATTGCCGAGTTTCTCGATCGCCTGTGCCAAAACCTGCGATCGGGCGATATCGGATCCCCAGAGGCTTTGGTAACGGCCCTCGATCGCGCCCTTACCCTCTACGGTCGCACCCAGTCCTATAAAATCCAAATCGCCACCCAAACCGATCGCGGCCCCAGTCGCGTCCGCAACGAAGACGCTTGCTACCCAGAACCGGGATCGCGACGCACCTACAGCAACAACGCCCTAGGCATTGTCTGCGACGGGGTTGGCGGACACGAAGGCGGCGACGTGGCCTCGAAAACCGCCATTGAGGTCATCGAACGGGGTCTGAGTCAGTATCAATTTTCCGGGGAAATGCTGGCCCAAGGCAGCTTGGTTCCAGCCATCGAAGCGGCGATTTTAGAGTCGAACCGGGCCATTAGCGATCGCAACAATTCCGAACAACGCCAGGGCCGCCAGCGCATGGGGACGACCCTGGTAATGTCTCTCATTCACGGCCACGAAACCTATATCGCCCACGTTGGCGACAGTCGCGCCTATCTCATTGGGTCGGACAACTGCTATCAGATCACCCTCGACGACGACGTAGCCAGCCGGGACGTGCGCTTGGGCTACGCTTTGTATCGAGACGCGCTGCAAAACTACTCGGCCGGATCCTTGGTGCAAGCCTTGGGCATGGGGCCGTCGAATACCTTGCATCCCACTGTCGAACGGTTTATCCTCGATGGCGACTGCGTTTTTCTGCTGTGTTCCGATGGGTTGAGCGATCGCGATCGGGTCGAACAATACTGGCGCAGCGACATTCTCCCCGTCCTCGAAGACAAA
>CAKZKB010000177.1 GCA_937121005.1 uncultured cyanobacterium
CAATTTGTTGAATGCGTCCTTCGTTCATCACTGCAATGCGATCGCCCATGGTCATGGCTTCGGTGCGATCGTGAGTCACATAAATCGTTGTAATCCCTAACTGACGCTGCAACTGCACGATTTGGCTGCGAGTTTCGCCCCGCAATTTAGCATCTAAATTCGATAGGGGTTCGTCCATCAAAAACACATCGGGACTGCGAGAGATGGCACGTCCCAAGGCTACTCGCTGCTTTTGTCCGCCAGAGAGTTGCTTGGGAACGCGATCGAGTAATGTTTCAATTTGCAGCATCTTCGCCACTTCCAAGACGCGATGGCGAATGGATTTTTCTGCTGTAGAAACATAGCGCAATTTATCGGGAAGCGATCGCGTTGCTGCACTCAGAACCGCTTCCCAATTGGGCGCTTTTTGTGCCGGACTTCCCGGCAAGCGGCGCAACCCAAAGGCAAGGTTATCGTAAACTGTGAGATGGGGATAGAGAGCGTAATTCTGGAATACCATCGCCGTATTGCGTAACTTGGGGGCAATATTGTTAACCAGGCGATCGCCAATCCAAATATTTCCCGCCGAGGGCATTTCCAACCCCGCAATTAACCGCAACAGCGTACTCTTTCCGCAACCCGACGGCCCCACCAACACCATAAATTCGCCATCGCGAACCGTGAGGTTAATCCGCCGCAGAACCGTCAGTTGGCGATCGTCTTTTTCTACATCTCCCTGACGGCGAGAAAAACTTTTATAGAGATCTTCTAAGATAACGCTAGCCATGGCATCGAATAGTCGGAACGATCGCAGATCTCCATCATACGCGAAATTGTCCCCGAACTCGTCAAAACGGCTTGGCGACGTGATACACTCAACCCGTTCCCCCATCGGAGAGACGAATTTTGGGTGTCGAATTACGCAGCTACGTTTTCCTCGACAGCTTGCAACCGCAACACGCCGCCTATTTGGGTACAGTCGCCCTGGGTTTTTTGCCGCTACCGGGAGACAGTTCCTTATGGATCGAAATTTCCCCCGGAATTGAAATCAATCGCATTACTGATGTAGCCCTAAAAGCAACTGTTGTCCGCCCTGGCGTACAAATGGTCGAGCGTTTGTACGGTTTGCTCGAAATTCATGCCAGCAAACAGGGGGAAGTTCGTACCGCCGGAAAAGCGATTTTAGATGCCCTCGGCGTGCGCGAAGAAGAATGTCTCAAACCTCGGGTTGTCTCCAGCCAAATTATTCGCAATCTCGATCCGCACCACACGCAATTGATTAACCGCACCCGGCGCGGACAAATGATTTTAGCCGGACAAACCCTTTACGTTATGGAAGTTCAACCTGCCGCCTACGCTGCTTTGGCTGCCAACGAAGCGGAAAAAGCTGCCCAGATTAACATCCTCCAAATTGGGGCCGTTGGCAGTTTCGGACGCTTGTATTTAGGAGGGGAAGAACGAGATATTATTGCCGGATCCCGTGCGGCTTTGACGGCGATCGAAAGCGTGCGCGGACGGGAGTCAGATGCCAGTCGATCGGAATAATTGTCTGATGCCAATTTCTAGAATTAATGGAACAGATGGGAATGTCTGTGTAGGGGCAAACGGCGTTTGCCCAATCCGAAGCGTAACACTATTTTCGGGAAATGGTATTAAGGATTACCATAAACCTGATACAATTTTCTTGCTCGCCCGAACCTCAAAAAACGCGATCGCATGAAACGTCGAAATCTCGTCCGCTACGCCCTCGCTGGAGCCACTGGGGCCACCGCCGTTGCCTGTTCTCCGAACAGCGGCCCCGCCGTCGATGCAGGTTCTCTCCCCCGCGTTAACTGGCGCATGGCCACAAGTTGGCCCGCCTCCCTGGATACCATTTTCGGTGGCGCACAAACTGTCTGCGATCGCGTTAGTGCCATGACCGACGGCCGCTTTACCATCGAACCCTACGCCGCCGGGGAACTGGTTCCGGCGCTGCAAGTGTTCGACGCGGTACAGGGGGGATCCCCCGAATGCGGGCATACGTCGAGTTACTATTATATTGGCAAAAACCCCGCTTTAGCGTTTGGCACTTCTGTCCCCTTCGGTTTGACTGCTTCCCAACAGAATGCGTGGCTGTATGCGGGGGGCGGTTTAGAAGCGATTCAAAAGGTCTATTCCGATTTTAATATTATTAACTTTCCGGCCGGAAATACGGGCACGCAAATGGGGGGCTGGTTCAAGCAAGAGATACAATCGCGATCGGATTTAAACGGATTAAAAATGCGGATTCCTGGTCTGGGTGGCGAAGTGATGTCGCGCTTGGGAGTTAACGTGCAAGTGTTACCGGGGGGCGAGATTTTCTTAGCACTCGATCGAGGGGCGATCGACGCAGCAGAATGGGTCGGCCCTTACGATGATAGCAAATTAGGACTGCAAAATGCCGCCCAATTTTACTACTATCCCGGCTGGTGGGAACCGGGGGCAACGTTAGATGTTCTCATCAATCGCAGCGCTTGGGATCGCTTGCCCGCCGAGTATCAAGCGGTACTGAAAACGGCTGCTTACGAAGCGAATATGACGATGCTAGCACAATACGATACTCTCAACCAAAAGGCGCTACAAGACTTAATTGCTGGAGGGACAAAATTGATGCCCTACTCGCAAGAAATTTTGCAGGCGGCGCAGCAAGAATCCTTTGCGCTGTACGAAGAAGATGCCAGCGACAACCCCAGTTTTAAGGAAGTTTACGACCAGTGGAAAGCGTTCCGCGATGGCATCTATCGTTGGGATGGTATCAACCAACTCAGCTTCGCTAATTTTGCCATGCAGTCGAGCTAACCATTTCATAACGATCGCGAATTGAGGTTGTGCGAGGCATTGTCTGTGTCAATTTCTGTAGAATGCGATCGCGATTGGGAATCCCTTAACAGATCGCTAAAATCGAAAGGTGCTACGAAGAACGCCAATTACAATGTCTTCGTTATCGGCATCGTGTTCGGGGTTTGTCACCCAAAAGACTCCTGGGGTGATATAAATGCGATCGCTGACTCGGAGGCGATAGAGTAACTCGAAATGGAGCGATGTATCTTCGTCTTCGCCGAGAAATAAATCCTCTCCATCGATTAGTTTGGGGGGCTGTCCGAACAGAAACGCTAGTAAGTCTCCTTCGCGTCCGAAAGGATCGGAATAGCCAAGAGAAAATAGATAGGTGGTGACAGTGGCTTCGGCATCAGAGTCGATCGCGTCTGTTTCCATTAACCCACCCCAAGTGCCGAAGGTTAAGTCATCTGCAAACTGCCATTGCAGGGTTCCACTAAAGCCTTGTATGCGGGCTGGCGCATCTAGAAACGAAGCGGTATCGGCTCTGAAACTGCCCGAAAATGTATCGAGGCGACCGTCTTCGGCGTAACCGTTGATGTAGGCAATACCCGTAAGAATATCGGCGGCGGGTTTGAGTAACAATTGTACGCCCATCGTGTGGCGATCGGTGCTAAAAAAGCCCTGTCCGGGATCGTTGCTGTCTCGTGTGCCATAGGCAGCTTGCAAGCGAATTCGGTTGCTAACGAGCCAATCAAAGCCGACTCCAGCATCCAACGCCCCAATTTTAAACAGGGGACTGGCTTCGGCAAAGCGAGAAATGGAACCGCGTCCGGCATCGAAATAAGGCGAGTTGGCGGTTAAGATGCTGTGCAGTTCAAATCCGACGGGACGGAAGGTAAATACGACGCGATCGCCCAATGCGGCAAAGCGATATTCTAACTTATTTAATTCTAAGCTGTTATCGGTGTCGCCTTGAAAGGATAGCAGCGCCATGTCCGTATTTAAAGCATTAGGATTGGAGAGACCGCGATCGCCGAAATTCCCCGCCGCCAGTTCCAAACGCAAGCGATCGCGTCCGGTAAACGAAGTCACAATGCCCAAGCGAGTTAAATGGGTTAAAGTGGTTTGGTTTTCCCCATCTCCGGGCGGCGATCCGCCTGTTGCTTCCGTCAGTGCTAAAATGACTTCGCCGCCAAAAAATGCAGTAGTGGAAAACTGCTGTCGTTGCACGGTGGCACTGCGATCGTCGAGACGATACACATCGTTACGCAGCAGGGAAAATTCGGCCCCAAATTCATTTTGCAGCCGTTGGATGACAATTAAAGATTCTTCTGATAAAGGATTAAAAGACGCTTCCCGGTTGGCAATGTTCGCCAAACACGCATTTAAAGCGGCTGCAAATTCGTAGCGGGTTAGGGAACGATTGCCGCGAAACGTGCCATCGGGGTATCCTGCTAAACAACCCGACTCGCGATCGACCTGTTGCAAGGCTCGAAATTCCCAGTCGCCCGGTTCGATATCGGAGAGATCGGCCACCGAGTTGAGGGATTTTCTTGTAGGGTTAAACGGCGTTCGCCCTCCAGAGAGGGAAATATCCGGCTTCAATTCCCCCGCGATCGCCGCCGATCTCGCCAAGGGGACAACGATCGCCGCCAGAGAAATCGCGATCGCCAATGGAAACAAACGACGTTTCATGTTCGACCTCACACCAGACCATAGCCTATTCTACTCAGACAAGTCCACCAAACGCGATCGCAAGTTCCGCAACAGCGTAGAATACGGTAAAGCCGTCGCGCATCCATCGAATGCCCCCGTTTTCGTCTATGCAAGTTCACCCTCTACCCCGCCGTACCAAAATCGTTGCCACCATGGGCCCCGCTACTAGCAGCCCGGAAATCCTGCGCCAACTGATCGAAGCGGGGGCGACAACCTTGCGGCTTAACTTCTCGCACGGGACTCACGACGATCACCAGCGTAACATCCGTCTGATCCGACAAATATCCTTCGAGCTCAACCAGCCCGTCGGGATTTTACAAGATTTGCAAGGCCCCAAAATTCGCCTCGGCCGGTTCGCCGACGGTG